>NZ_JAFMPL010000089.1:0-34785 GCF_019038455.1 Nocardia noduli | reverse complement strand
CGTGCCGGACACCGCCGACCATGGTGACCTTGTCGGCCTCGAATTTCATCCGGGCGCCACGCCCGTACCCGAGCCGGCGGCGGGCCAGTTGCGCGGAGATATCGTCCGACGTCACCTCGACACCGGCGACCATCCCCTCCAGGATGGTGACGAGGGCGGGACCGTGAGATTCTCCAGCAGTTATCCAGCGCAGCACGGGTGTCCCTTCGATGTCGGCGGCGTGGTGGTCTTCGGCGGCCGTGATCGAGGCATGCCGCGCGGTGTCGGTTGACACATTCGTGGCGGCGGCCTGGAATTCGGCCGACGAGGAACGAGCGCGACCACCGTGCTTCCGAGCCAGGGGCGAAGGAGCCGAACCACAGTCCGCTGTCATCGGTGTCGGTGCCGTGCAATTCGTCCGGTGTCGGCCGCTGGTCGCTATCACTGATCCGGCGCGCGCAGACGGCTCCGGGACATCGGTCGCCCCGGAGAGGTGATCATCTGTGCGTGGACTGCGGTGTCACCAGGTGAGAAGGTCCCCCTGCGCTCGTAGCGGACGCCGTGGTGGACTTCCAGATCGTGTGCGTACTTCGCGATGAGCGCGGGTGTCACACTCGGTATGCGGGAGTAGCCAGGGACGGTGCCCACGCGGATTTGCGATTCGAATTCGAAGGAGGGGATTTCCACCCCTCGCACTGCCGTCTCCGGTTCGGCGAAGCGGTCGATGATCGGCAGGATGGTGCCCTGTCGTGCGTCTGGTAGGGATTGGAGAGCGGGTGTGGTGGCGTCGATCCAGCTCGTGTAGTCGTGGGTCCGCTTGATCACGTAGCCCAGTTCACCGAGCCAGTCGATGACGACGTCGAGAGAGACTCCGTCGTCGTGCGGATTGACCAAGCCGTAGGTGTGTAGTCCGGCGCGGGTGCCGTCGCCGAGTGCGGCGACAGCCTTCGCGGTGAAATCGACGGGCAAGCCGTCGTAATGTGCCTGCTGCACCGCAACAGTGGGCGAGGTTCGGTAGAACGAGTTGGGGGCGGTACCGGTGAGCAGAATCGTGTGCAGCAGCCTCGAGAACACATCGGTGACGTTGAGCGCGCCCTGGTAGGCGCTGTGGGCGAGGATCATGCTGGAACGGAAGATCGTGATGTCCAGTCCGAGTGTCTCCCGCGCGTCGTGCAGCAGGACTTCCCCGGCCCATTTGCTCGCCGCGTACCCACTGCCGTAGCTGGAATCGAGAGGGATACTGCCGAGTGCGGTTCGGATATCGGAGATCTCGTCGATCGCGCCCCGGTCCGTAGGGAAGTTCGCAGCAACTGCCACACTCGACAGGAAGGTGAATGCCTTCCTCCGCCCGGTCGTAGCCAACCCGATCAGCTCTGCGGTGCCGACGACATTCGCCTCGAACATGTCCCGATATCCGAGTACGTGGTTGACCAAGGCACCGGCGTGGACGATGAGGTCGACCTCGGAGGCGAGGCGATCCCATTCCCGGCGTGATAGTCCGAGGCGGGCTTCGGAGATGTCTCCGGGAACCACCCGCAGCACTCGTGCGGCCAGCCGGTCGAACCGTGCGAGCAGCTCGGGGTCCGAGGCGTAGACCCGGCGGAGGCGATCGGCTGCGGAGCGGGCATCGCCGCTGCGCACCACGCAGACCAGTTCGCCGTCGACGGCGGCGAGCCGGTCCATCCATTCGAGTGCGAGAAATCTGCCGAGATATCCGTTGGCACCGGTGAGCAGCACAGTGGAGACGGGCTGGGCGCGCTCCGCATCTACCGTTCCCGGTGTCAAAAATGCACGTACGCGGAGGTCGGAGGCGTCGAGATGTGCGGTATCCGATCCGTGTACGGAGGTGAAGGTGGCGCGATCGCTCACTTCGGACTGCCGCCGTTCGATATAGCCTGCGAGCTGTTCCAGGTCGTATCCGGCACTGGCGACGACATCGACGGGAACGGTGACCGAGAACGTGTCCTCGAGCAGATTCGCCATGGCCACCGCCGAGAGTGAATCGCCGCCGAGATCGCGGAAGGTCGTCTCCGCAGGAATCTCGGCGATCACTCCCCCGAGCACCGCGAGCGCGGCACGGCGGACCGTGGTGATCACGGGTTCTGAGCCGTCGGCGGCCTGCACGGCCCGCAGCAGTTCGACTTCGGCCGCCTCCAGTTCGTCGTACAGCCCACGCAGGCGCTCGCCGTACACGTTCGCGAGCCGGGGCCGGACGAACTTGCGATGATCGGAGACCAGACCGAGACTCTGGGCCGCGAAGTCGAGTGGTTCGATGATCAGACCGCGTGGGATCTCGTATGCGGCGCGCCCGGAATCCTCGGCGGCCTCGCGGAACGAGCTGAGGATGGCGGCAGTGAGTCGCGGGTCGTCGCCGACATATCTGGCCAGGGCATCGCGCGTCGGTACCACGACACCGACGAGATAGGAACGTTCGCTGTCGCCATACAGGAAGATCTGATGGACCAACGGGCTCGTCGCGTACAGCGCTTCCAGCGAGGGCAGCGCCACGAATTCTCCCTGTGACAGCTTGATCACACCGCTTTTGCGGTCGATGATGCGCACATCGTCGACCGCGACCTGTTCGACGATGTCCCCGGTCTGGTAGTAGCCGTCCGCATCGTGCATCGTCGCGGTCAGTGCAGGGTTGTTGTAGTACCCCGGCACGGTCGATGTGCTCTTCAGTAGCAGTTCTCCACGCGGGGATGGACGGTCGGTGACGGAGTATCCGAGTTCGGGGACGTCTGCGAGTTTGTAATCGATGACCGGCGGCCGCAGGATCCGGCCGTCGGCCATGACACCGCCGACCTCGGTGGTTCCATACAGTATGTGCAGGTCGAATCCCAGGATGGATTCGATGAATTCGCGCATACGGCCGGACAGTGGCGCCGAGGTACAACTCGCCCACTCGACCCGTCCGCCGAGGGTTTCGTCTCTGATCAGCGCCCTGATCTCAGCGGCACCGGCAGCGGCGTCGAGTTCGGGACGCGTCTTCGCCAGTCCCGCAAGTCTGCTTCGGTAGTGCTGGTACAGCAGTTCGCAGACTCTTGGGACGAGTGATATCTCGGTGGGTCGGGCCAGTGCGAGATCTTCGAGCAGTGTCGACAGATCGCTGGCGGCGGTCAGGTAGGTGGTGCCGCCACGGGCGAAAGTGTTCTTGACCGAGGAGTGGCCGGCGACGTGGCTCATCGGCATGTAGTGCAGGGTCGAGATTGCGCGGTCCTCGGCGAAGAATTCTGCCCAGCCGTCTCCGCCCCACATCTGCGCTACCAGGCGATCGGTGTACATGGCCCCCTTGGGGGTGCCGGTACTCCCCGAGGTGTAGATCAGCATCGCCAAGTCGTCGTCGCCGGAGTCGGAGGGCGCGGGGGTCTGGCCGTCGCAGGGGAGCCGCCACATGGTCACGAGTTCGGTGCCCTGGGCGCGGAGAACGGCTGCGGCCTCGTCGTACTTCGCTTTGTCGGTGGTGACCTCGGGCAGGTAGGAGAACATGAGGACATGTTCGATCGAGGGGCTGCGCTCGGCCAGCGATGCGGCGGTCGTCGCGTTGTCGATACTCGCGGCTATCAGGACGGGAGCGGTATCGAGGACAATATCGCCGATCTGTGACAGGGGCGCGCTGACGGGAAGGGGGACTACGACCGCGCCGACGAGATTGCATGCGAGATCCAGAGTTATGTAGTCGAGGTCTGCGAATCCGAGTATCGCTACCCGGTCGCCGGCCGCAATGCGGGAGGCAGGCTCCTGGGTGAGTGCCCGGGCAATGAACTGCACTCGCTCCCAGAGCGTTTCGTAGCTGACTGTCTCGTAGCGCGGGAGCAGTCGAACCGACACCGCACCGGATTCCTCGTCGTGCACCAATTCTCGGGCTCGCTCAGCGATCGCCGGGCGGCTCCCGTAGCGCTGCATCACCGTGGCCATACGTTCCGCGAGTGGCATGGCGCCACCTCCATAATCTGTGGATCCTGTTGCCACTCAACACATTATGGCTCCACAGATGTGCGCCCAAGATATCTCCGGTCAGTCAGTCAGGTCCGGGGATTCAGGGCAGTACGTCGGTCCGGACGCCGCGTGCGGCCGGGCGGCGTCGCGGCGGATCGTTCGCCGCCACCATCGGCCGCGATGGTCTGGCTGTAGAGCAGCCGCAGCGCGTCCGCCGATGCGGCGTCCTTCGGCGTGTACAGCTCGAGTCGGTGATCGGTGCTGTCGGGCTGTAGCCAGACCTGGTAGTCGACCACCAACTCCCCCACCGTCGGATGACGCATTCGCATGGTGCCGACGGTGCAGTCGGCGACCGCGCCCGTCGCCCACAGCGATGCGAATTCCGGGCTGCGCATGAGCAATTCGCCGATCAGTTCGGCCAGTCGGCCGTCCGAGGGATATTTCCCCGAGGTGAATCGCAGATAGGCCACGTGCGCTCGGGCGAGTTCGTCCCAGTTGGCATACAGATCACGCGTCAGCGGATCGAGGAAGAACATCCGGGGCAGTGAGGGACGGCGGGCAGACTCCGACGGCGCGGACGCGTCGATGTGCTCGGCGAGCAGCGTGTGCCCGACCCGGTTCCAGGCGAGTACGTCGCCTCGGCGGCCGAGGATGACTGCGGGCGTGGCATCGGCGAGTGAGGCGAGCAGAGCGAGCACCCGTGGATGCGGTACCTCGGGTCGGGGCCGCGCCAAGCGCGACGTCGGCGATCTGCGGGCGAGATTGTGCAGGTGGACGACCTCGTCCGGATCCAGTCCGAGTACTCGTGCCAACGCGTCGAGAACCTGTCGCGAGGCCGTACCCGCCTGATCCTGTTCCAGCCGTGTGTAGTAGCCGACACTGACCCCCGCCAGCTGGGCCACCTCCTCGCGGCGCAAACCCGGTACCCGCCGGGCGGTCGCATATTTCAGCAGGCCCGCTGCTTCCGGGGTGGTACGGTCACGGCGGGCCTTGAGAAAGCGACCGAGACTTTCAGGTTCCATACTCCCCGAGGATATCCGCGATTGCCGCGCGATCGACGTCCGTGCCTGCCCCTGCCGGGTATACCCACGGAAGGGGGATGGCTGTGCTGCAGCGTGCGGCGCATCGTCGGGCTATGAGTAATCAGATCGATCATCCGACGTCGAGTCCTGTCGACCGCCGCGCCTGGCTGGGTCTGCTGGTGGTACTCGGCCCGGTCCTCTTGGTCTCCATGGACGGATCGGTTCTCTTCCTCGCCATGCCCGAAGTCACCTCGGCTCTGTCACCCTCGGCGGATCAGGCCCTGTGGATACTCGATATCTACGGATTCGTCGTCGGCTCCCTACTCATCGCGTTCGGCAATATCGGCGACCGCTACGGTCGCCTACGGCTGCTCCTGGTCGGTGCGATCCTGTTCGGTATCGGGTCGACGGCCGCCGCACTGTCCTCGAGCGCCGAGATGCTCATTGCCTCACGGGCGCTGATGGGTCTGGGCGGCGCGACCCTTCTGCCCTCCGGCCTCGCTGTCCTGAGCGAACTCTTCACTGATCCACGCCAGCGTGCGCGCGCCATCGGCATCTTCGCCGCCACCTTCGCCACCGGATTCGCAATCGGCCCGATACTCGGCGCCGTCCTGCTCGACAGCTTCTGGTGGGGTTCGGTCTTCCTGATCAACCTGCCGGTCGTGTTGATCTTCCTGGCCGCGGCACCCGTCGTGCTGCGCGAAGTACGCTCGACCCGTCCCGGACGCGTCGACGCGCTCAGTGTCGCCCTGTCCGCTCTAGGACTGCTCGCGGTCGTCTACGCGATCAAACACGTCGCCGCCTACGGGGTGACCCCGGTCACGGCAATCTCCGCGGTACTCGGAATCATCCTGCTGA
Source organism: Nocardia noduli (assembly GCF_019038455.1). Classification (NCBI taxonomy): domain Bacteria; kingdom Bacillati; phylum Actinomycetota; class Actinomycetes; order Mycobacteriales; family Nocardiaceae; genus Nocardia; species Nocardia noduli. The sequence continues at coordinate 28,987 of NZ_JAFMPL010000089.1, read as the reverse complement.
CGTGGTTTGCCCGGCGCCAGCGTGGACTCGACCATCCGCTCATCGATCTCACGTTGTTCCGCGAACGTGTCTTCACCGTGGCCATCCTGACAGGCCTGCTGTCACTGGTCGCCTGGTCGGCGAGCGCCTATCTCACCGCCACGTATCTGCAATCGGTCCTCGACTACTCGGTCCTGGTCGCAGGTCTGCTGGTGCTGCCCGGTGCGGCCGTGCTGACCACCTCGTGCATCGTGACGCCGTCGGTGGTGGAGCGGGTGGGCAAGCGGACCTCGCTCATCGCGTGCCATGCCTTCATGGCGGTGGGGCTGCTGTTGTTGCTGTTCACCGGTCTGACCCACGGCGTGGAGTGGTTCGTCGCCTCGGCCGTTGTGGCGGGCGTCGGCTACGGTATTTCCTTCAGCCTCGTTGCCGAGACGGCCGTCGCCGCCGTTCCCGCCGAACGAGCCGGATCGGCGGCCGCCCTCGCAGAGACAAGCAACGAGATCGGCAATGCGCTCGGTATCGCGCTGCTCGGTTCCCTCGCCGCCTTCGTGTTCCGCACCAACGGGCCCGACCAGGCGGGCACGCTCACCGAAACCCTCCACATCCCAGGCCTGAACACCGAGGTAGTGGAGGACGCGAAATCCGCGTTCGTCGACGGCCTGCACGCCGCGGGCCTGGTGGCAGGACTTCTGTGCGCGCTGCTCGCGCTGCTCGCCATCCGCTGGATTCCCAAGCCCGGCAAGGCCAACGGCGACGATCCGGCGAACCGGGACACCGCGCCGACGGACAGTGCACACACCCCGGGCACACCCGAAGCGAGGACGCCCACGCACTGACCTTTCCACATCCGTACGTCCGCGTCAGCGGCGTCGGTACCGCGACCACAAGCCCGCTCGAGTCCCGTCGAGTTTTTGATATCCCGACCCGATCACTCGGCACGGCATCGCGTCGTGCCGAGCTCGGGCCCATCGCGTGAAATCGAGGAAGCGCTCTTGAACGAATCGATGTCCCCGCTGAAGGATCTGCGGGAGAAACTCCGAACCCTACGCGCCGAACGCAACCTGCAGGCGGCACTCATCGATGCCCTATTAGTCAACGGCGATCTGCACGAAATGGCACTCACGGCGGCTCGCGCACTCGACGGCAGGATCACGATCGTCGCGGCCGACGGCTCGGTTTTGGCGATGTCGGAGGATCAGATCGATGAGGATCTCCATCCGGCGCTGCGCCTGCTCGACATCGCTGTACCCCCCGATCCGGTGCAGATCGAGAGCGGTCTGTGGGTCTCGGGAATGTGCGTCGGCGACGACTACCTCGGCTGCATCGTCCTCAATCCGCAGGGCGGCCCCTCCGAACAGCATCCCGCCCAGCTGCGTCTGCTCTCGGACACGGCGGCCAGGATCGTGGACAGACGCGGCAACCTCACCGATTTCAGAGGACACATCCGCGACAACCTGCTCAACAGCGTGCTCGCCCAGAAATCGGTCGACCACGACCGCCCACACCTGGAGCGCGCGGCACATATCGGAATCGACCTCGAGGACCCGTTCGTCGTCGCGGTGGTGCAATCCGAACAGTCACTGCGCTGCCGCGTGAACCTGTGGGCATCCTCGTACGCCGCACAGGTCGGCGGGCTGCGCGGCACGCACAATGGCGATGTCGTGCTCTTGATTCCCGAGGGTCCACAGGCACTACCGGAGACGATCTCCGAATCGCTGACGCGGATCGCGCGCGCGGAACTCCCGGTGGGCATCAGCAGCGCGCACCTGGGCACGGCAGGCGTGCGGGAGGGATGCCGGGAGGCGCGCTGGTGCCTCGAAGCGGCAGTCGCGCTCGGCGCGAAGAAGACCGCGACATCCCCAGCCGATCTCGGATTCGTCGGCCTGATGCTGTCCAGGGACTACGACATACCGGGCTATCTCACCCGCGTACTCGGTCCCGTCCTCGACTACGACCGGACCCACCGCGGGGAGCTGACAGCGACATTGCACGCCTATTTCGCGACGGGCTCGAGCCCGTCCAGAGCCGCCGAGCAGTTACACATGCACACCAATACTGTCGCCCGCAGGCTGCACCGCATCAGTGAATTGCTCGGCGAGGACTGGAAGGATCCCGACCCCGCCCTGGAAATCCAGCTCGCCCTGCGACTGCTGTCGGTACAGGACACGTTGACCCTCAGCAGGAGCGAGCGCGATCCGGCAGCGACTGCGTCCTGATCGCGTCGTTCACGCGCCTGCTGCCCGGACCCGACTTCCGGTGAGCACGCCGCGCGCGGTCGCCGCCGATCGCAGCGAGCGAATCGTGTGGGCGACCGAGACCAAGGTCGCGTGACGATGCCAGCCGGCAAGGGAACGGCCCGAGAAATCTCGGATCCCCAGGTGCTCGAGCTGATAGTCCTGGGTCGCCGCCGCCATGTCGAGCAGCCTGCGTGCACGGAGCACGCTGCCCGCGTGCACGGTTGCGACATCGGTCAGCCACAGTGTTCCGGAACGTCCGCGGACCCCGTGGTCGAGCCCCCACAGGCCGAGATCGCCGTCGGCGCGCGGCCTGTTCGGCAGGCGGACCTTCGCCTTGGAATAGACCACCGGCTCGCCGGCGCCCGCATAGTGTCCTCGCTGCGACAGATCCAGTGCCGCGCCCGCCGAGGCCACGTGCCACGCCGGTGTCGGCGAGCGGGTCGCCACCTCGACCGGATAGTTTTCCGCGACACGCAGGTACAGCGGTGCACCGACATGACGCAGTTGTGTGATCAGTGCACCCGCATCGAGTCCGCGAGCGTCGAGGACTAGCATCCGCGCGCTCTCACCGGGATCGATCTGTGCCAGCAGGGATCCTACGATCGCTCCGGTCCGCTCCGTGGAGGCGCGATCGAGGGTCGGTACGATAGCGCCCGCACCGGTCTGCGACGGAATCTCCATGTGCCAATTGACCGGCGCGCTGCCCGATTCGGCGGCCATCCAAAGTCCAAGGGCCCACTGCGCGCTGACCATCCGCCCGAACTCCGGATGGAATCGACGCTGCACGCCAACGGATTTGCTCCCTCCCTTCGGTATCACGAGCGGATAACCGACCCAGGCCCTCGTCTCGCCGATCTCCTCGGCCAGCACACCCGCGAGCGCCCGGCGTACCGGCTGCCAGTCCCAGGTGGAACCGTTTACGAAATGGTGCAGATTCTGCTCCGCAGAACTGTCGCCGGAATGTTGCGCGATATTCCGTATCGATTTACGTCCCGGAGTGCGCTGGAGGCCTTTTATGTATTCTCTGGCCCGCTCCCGCTGATCACGTCGCAAAAGGGCCGAGAAAATATTCTCCATCTGTGTTTCCACGGTGCCGCTCGAAAAACCATGCATAATCACGAAATCTTTACCCCTCAGATCCGTCCCCTAGGATTACCTGGCTAGCATATCGATTCTCGGACAAACGTCCATGTCGACGTAAGGTTGTCCCAGCACCGCGTTCGCGGCTGAAGTGATCGGCTCACCACACCCGGGGTCCGCGAACTGCGACTGGTGGTCGGATCTGCCGAATGCCCTCCGCCGCGAGCACATTTGAGCAAGCGAGCGCGGTGGTACTGCGACTTCGGCTGCTCCCCCGGCACGAACTCGCCCCCACCGTGCGCGTCGCCATGAACTCGACGTCTCTCGCGTATTTCCGCCGCGAAGGGCATGCGGATTACCCGGCGAGTTGACAGATATACGCCTCGGTTCCTTGCGGAGTTCCGGTCGTGGTCGACAGCCTTGAGAAGCACCGTATGGATTTCCCCAGATCACAGGAACAATACGACCGGAGCCGAAGGAGACATCGGTGGACATTGCGGCACTGAGCAACCCGCCCAAAGCAGCACTTCATCAACCGGAATGGAGTGATCCCGGCGCGATCGCTCGTGTGAGCACGACACTTTCCGAGCGGCCCGGACTCGTGACCGCCGATCAGGTCCGCGCACTGCGCGGCCTACTCGCCACAGTCGCGGCGGGACGGGCCCATCTGATCCAGGCCGGCGATTGCGCGGAGGACCCCGCAGAGGCAACCGTCGAACACGTTGCTCGCAAAGTAGGCCTGCTCGACATCCTCGCGGGGACCATGAGGATGAGCACCCACAAGCCGATTCTGCGCATCGGCCGCATCGCCGGGCAGTACGCGAAGCCTCGATCGCAGCCCACCGAGATCGTGAACGGCGTCGAGCTACCGACCTTCCGCGGGCATATGGTCAATGGCCCCGAGGCGGACCCGCTCGCACGGCGCTTCGATCCAGACCGCCTGCTGACCGGCTACGACTGCGCCCGCGCGATTACCGATTGGCTCGGGTGGAATGCCGAGCGCGGGCGTGGCCCGCTCGATCCGCCCGTCTGGACCAGTCACGAAGCACTGTTGCTGGACTACGAGCTCCCGATGATCAGAGCCGACGAATTCGGCAGACCATATCTGTCTTCCACGCACCTGCCGTGGGTCGGCGCGCGCACCGGCGATCCCGAAGGCCCGCATATCAAGTTACTGGGTCAGGTAGCGAATCCCGTCGCGTGCAAAGTCGGCCCGGCCGTCAACGCGGAAGAACTCCTCGCAATCGCCGAACGCCTGGATCCAGACCGAGAACCGGGCCGCCTGCTGCTCATCGCACGGATGGGACATGAAGTCGTCGCGGAGCGTCTGGCTCCGCTGGTTTCGGCGGTACGTGCCGCCGGGCATCCGGTCATTTGGGTCTGTGATCCAATGCACGCGAACACCGTTCGAACACAGGGCGGACTGAAGACCCGGCGGGTGGTCGATCTCGCGACCGAGATCCGCGGATTCCAACAGGCCGTACGCGCGTCGGGCGGGGTCGACGGCGGCCTGCACCTCGAGGTCAGCCCCGAGGACATAATCGAGTGCGCGGACGAAAACGGTCCGGAACCCGAAGCAGGTACCCGCTACACCACCGGATGCGATCCACGGCTGAATACCGCACAGGCCATCGCGGCGACAGCCGTGTGGGCACCCGCTGCCAGTGCCACATGGGCCCTCGAGCCCGTCGCCGCAACGGAAGTCGAGAACCATCGTGCCTAGCCTGCCGACGATCACCGCGTACCCGCTGCCCACAGCGCACGAACTGCCCTCGAACGTCGCAGACTGGACCGTCGACCCGGGACGGGCCGCACTTCTGATCCACGATATGCAGAAGTATTTCCTGCGTCCATTCCCCTCCGAGATCGCACAACCGCTGGTACGCAACATCGCCACGCTGCGACAATCCTGTGCCGCACAAGCGATCCCGGTTACGTACACGGCGCAGCCGGGCGATATGAGTCCAGCCGAGCGCGGCCTGCTGCGCGACTTCTGGGGTCCGGGCATGCACGTAGGCGAACACGAGCGGGCGATCATCGAACCGCTGAGTCCCGAACGGGAGGACCGAGTATTCACGAAATGGCGCTACAGCGCGTTCTTCCACTCCGACCTGCTCGACTTCCTTCGCGAGCGCCGTCGCGATCAGCTGATCCTCTGCGGCATATATGCCCACATCGGAGTGCTCGCGACCGCGATCGAGTCCTACAGCAACGACATCGAAACCTTCCTGGTCGGCGACGCCGTCGCCGACTTCACCCGTGACGACCACGATATGACGTTGCGCTACGCCGCCAACCGCTGCGCCTCTGTAACCGTCACGGCATCCGTGGCCGACCAACTGAACTCCGCCACCCTCGAGGACGCACGATGAGCATCCATCACAGCGCCGATCTACTGGGGCGGGTGCTCGCTGATCCTGGGCGGCGGCCCTACGCACTTCTATACCGGCCCCACGAGGACGAGCACGCCGTCGACGTCCTCATCGGGCAAGCGAGTGAACTCTCGGCCATGAGCGAACTGCCGGAGCCGAGCGAACAGGGACCTTCGACCGTGCTCGCTATGATCCCGTTCCGCCAGATCACCGAGCGGGGCTATGCCTGCAACGACGACAACGAGCCGCTGATTTCGATCGAGGTGACCGAACGCGCGAAAACCTCGCTCGAGGAGGTACTGCAGCGACTGCCCGACATCCCGCTGACGTTGTCCGATGGCGGATTCGATATCGACGACAGCGCGTACGCCGATATCGTCCGGTCGGTGCTCACACAGGAAATAGCCGCTGGCGAGGGTGCGAACTTCGTTGTCCACCGGACGTATTCGGCCACTGTCGACAACTACTCCCTCGCTGCCGCTCTCGCGCTGTTCCGCGCACTGCTCACCGTCGAGAGCGGCTCGTTCTGGACCTTTCTGGTTTCGACCGGCGACCGCACCTTCGTCGGCGCCACCCCGGAACGGCACATCACGGTACGCGACGGGGTCGCGGTCATGAATCCGATCAGCGGAACCTACCGCTACCCGACCGGCGGCGCGCCAGTCCTCGATGACGTGATGGCCTTCCTCGCCGACCAGAAGGAGTCCGACGAGCTTTACATGGTCCTCGACGAAGAACTGAAGATGATGGCGCAGATCTGCGACGGCGGCGGCAAGGTCGTCGGGCCACGGCTGCGGGAAATGTCGCGGCTCGCGCACACCGAGTACTTCATCGAGGGCAGGACCCGGCGGCAACCGCGGGAGATCCTTCGCGAAACACTGTTCGCACCGACGGTCACCGGCAGCCCATTGGAGAATGCGTGCCGAGTGATCAGCCGCCACGAACCCGCGGGCAGGGCCTTCTACAGCGGTGTCGCAGCACTCATCGACGTTGACGGCACCCTGGACTCAGCCATCCTGATCCGTTCGGCCGATATCGACGCCTCGGGCCATCTACGCATCGGTGTCGGCGCGACGCTGGTCCGCGACTCCGATCCTGACAGCGAGGTCGCCGAGACGAAAGCCAAAGTGGCGGGACTGCTCTCGGCCTTCGGACCGCAGGGGCGCATCGCCGACCATCCCGATGTACTGGCCGCGCTCACCGCCCGCAATGCGTCCATCTCGCGCTTCTGGCTCGCACACCCAGACGAGCGTCAACGTTCGATCCCGGCGTATCGGCCCGGGGGACGCGCACTGGTCCTCGACGCCGAGGACTCCTTCACCTGGATGATCCGCCACCAGCTCACCGAACTCGGCCTCGACCTGACCGTGCGCCCGTTCGAGGATCGCATCGACGATTTCGCCGACTTCGATGTTGTGATCCTCGGCCCAGGCCCCGGCGATCCCGGCAACGTCGACGATCCCAAGATTGCAAGGATCGGACGCGCGGTCAGCGCACTGCTCGCTACCGGGACGCCGTTCTTGGCCGTATGTCTGAGTCACCAGGTCACCTGTGCGGCACTCGGTCTGCCGCTGCGGCGCAGAACCGAACCCAATCAAGGCACCCAGCGGATGATCGAGTTGTTCGGCGAACGGCAGCGCGTCGGCTTCTACAACAGCTACGAGGCGTTCACCACGAAGAGCCATCTCGACCATCCCGTCGCGGGCCGAGTTGACATCTGTTCGGATCGCGACGCCCACGAGGTACACGCTCTGCGCGCGCCGTCCTTCGTTACCATTCAGTTCCACGCAGAATCCGTCATGACTGAGAGCGGGCCGCGGATATTCGCCGACCTCCTCGGTTCGATCACGCAGAATACAGGTCCGGCAGAATGTACCGTCGCATCGTGAGACCTGCTGCGAAAGCGGCACCGGAGCGAGCCACGACCTCGTCAAGTCCGTGTGGTGCGCGGCAACGCGTGACATACAGACCACGTCAGAATGACTAGGTTTGTCGCCGGGGTACTCGCCACCGACTCCTGTCACCCGATCGTGCAGCACTCCCAGCGACCCCCAGGGCAGCGCACCAGTCCTTGACCACCTCTGCCGCCGCACCTACCGCCGCGACGAATCACGCAGACCGGATCGCCCACCACGCCCCGTCGTCGAACCCGAATTCCGTTCATGTCCAGAGTATTACCGCCGCGTACACCGCAGGCGCGCTGGTGGCCACCACCATCGACTGGCTCCAACGGGACTGCCCCGCCACCCCCATCCATGGCGTCACCACCTGCGCATTACTCGCCGCGCAGGCGGGACGCCAACGCCTACCTGCTTCCCTTACGACGAAGTGCCGCCGACCTGACCAGACGCCGCCCGACGCGCGTAGCCGCACTGGAATTACCTCGACTTCTCGTGCGGCGGCATCCTGAAGGGAAGAGTTCGACTACGCACATTTGTGGTCATGGTGTCGAGTCTTCAAGCGCTTCGTCACATGACGATAGGGACAGCCTTTGGGCCTCGTAGCCCCAAACCGCGACCGTAGACGATCTCGTCGGCAAGCTCGAAATCAGGCATCTTGTCGAGAATCTGATTCAGCCAGACCTGTATCTCCAGTCGAGCGAGATTCAGCCCCAAACACACGTGCATCCCGAAACCGAAACCGAGATGCTGACGTGGTTCACGATGGATATCGAGTTCGTCAGGCTGCTCCCAGCGCTCCGGATCGCGATTTCCAGCTCCGATCAACACCTTCACCTGGGCACCGCGGGGCACACGGACACCTTCGACCTCAGACTCGTCCGAGCACGCACGCCGGGGCAAAACCTGAACGAGCGTCTGCCAACGGTGGATTTCCTCGATCGCCCGTGGGATCAGCGAACGATCGGCGGCCAGAGCACGGCGTTGCTCCGGATGCTGGGCGAGCGCGACGAGAGTGGTCGCCATAAGCTTTGCCGTCGTTTCATTACCTGCGAAGACCAACTGCGTATTGCTGGCGATGATCTCTTGCTCAGCCATCTCCTTGGCGAAGTCGTGAAAGACCATCATCGACACCAGGTCCTCGCCCCGGGCAGCCATGCGGCGGCTCTTGATGACATCGGCGATGTAGGCGTTGAGCGCCGCGGTCGCCGCAGCACCTCTACGCAACACCGCCCGGCCCTCTGGACTGGGATCGTAGGCGCCTTCCTGCGTCCCTCCCATCGCGTCACTCCAAGCGCTGAACTGCTGGTGCATCGACTCATCGATGCCGAGCATGCGCGCGATGACGAGAGTCGGAATCGCGCGGGTCATGTTCGGGATGGCATCGAGCGATTCACCAGAGCGCAACCGTTCCACGAATTGATCCACTTGCGAGGTCACGATATCGCTGACCAGGTCACGTTGGTTTTCGAGCGCGTCGCGCTGAAAGAACTCCGACCATATGGCGCGCATTTCATGATGGCGGGTCGAGTCGAGGGCCTCCATCGTCACTCCGCCGAACGCCTTGACAAAGAGTTCCTCGAGGTCCTGCGAACTGAACTTTTTGACCGCGGCCAGGGTTCGCGAACAGTTGCGGTATCCGGTGATCATGTACTCGTCGGCGAACTCGTTGTAGACGACCGGGCCGAGCGTGCGCCATCGCGCCAGCTCCGGATAGGGATTCTGGCAGAAGTCCCAGTCGGTGAGATCCTGGTTCACGGTCGGGATAGTGGTCATGTTCTGCTCAATGTCTGTCTGTGTTCGCAAATTGGACTTTGGGGATTCGGGATATCGCTAGCGGGCAAAAGACGAAGCTTTCATCAATTCCGCACGGTGGGTGATCATTTGGCGGGGTGCGTTCCACCCGAGTACGCCGACGAAGGAACCCATAGGGTCGTATACGCGTTGCACGAACGAATCCGAGTCGATGGTGCCGTGGACCGTGTCGAAGCAGGCGTCAGTGGACAGAAAGCCCGCAACCTGGATCTTCGCGCCAAAGTGTTCGGTCCAGAAGAAGGGAATAGGCGCAAACTCGTCATTCTGGCCCAGCATGTTCCGCGCCACGGCCTGTCCTTGTTCTGTGGCATTCGTCCGATGCTCCAGGCGGACGAGTCGCCCGATACCGGGATGCAGCCATCTGACGACATCGCCCACGCCCCACACACCGTGGCCTGCACTGCACATCTGGTCGCAGATGAGGCCGTCGTCCAACGTCAATCCGCTATCGTGGAGCCATTCCACATTGGGAGAACTTCCGATCGCTACGACGACGACATCTGCGAGAAGTTCCGAGCCGTCACTGAGTGTGACCGTGCGGATCTCGGTGCCGTCGTCGGATTCCTCGACCGTCGGCACCGTTTGTGATGCGACGCCCGACGGCGAACCGCTGATCGATGTGACGGTGACGCCAGTGATGACACGCACGCCATGCTTCGCGTGCAGTGCCGCCAGTTTCTCTGCGGCGTACGCACCCATTCGAGCCGACAGAGGTGTATTCGGAACCGGTTCGAGTACAACGACATCCGCACCCATGGAACGCGCCGACGCAGCTACCTCCAGGCCGAGGAAACCCGCGCCGACGACCACGACGCGGAGACCGTTGGGTATCAGCGCAGCGCGCAGGGCCAATGCGTCGTCCATGGTCCGCAGGATGTGCACGTTTCTCAGAATCTCAGGCGTCAGCCTGCGCGGACGCACCCCGGTGGCGACAACGGCGGCATCATAGCCGACCGATCGTCCATCAGCGAGTTCGAGGGTACGCTCCTCGATGTCGAGGGATGCTGCGGCGGTGCCTGCAAGGTATCGGAGATCGAGGCTGCCGAATCGCTTGCCGGGCAGCAATGTGGCGCGTGCCGGTTCCCAGGCCCCCGTGAGGATTTGCTTCGACAACGGCGGGCGGTCGTACGGCTCCCCAGCCTCGTCACCGACCAGCGTGATCGCACCGACGAAGCCCTCGGCGCGCAGTGCGCCCGCCACTCCGACACCGGCCGCCCCTGCACCGACGATCAGTACCTCGGACGTTGATGTCAGCACAGTTCTTTCATCGCCCCGGTGCACGACCTTCACTCGTCCCAGATCGCCGCGGCCGGACACGCTCGGATTCCGGCCGCAGCCTCCTTTTCCTGATTCGGCGCGGGATCGGAGACGATCACCTCCACGATTCCGTCATCGTCCTGATCGAAGATGGCAGGCGCGGCCAAGACGCAAGCGCCGCTGGCGATGCACCTATCCTTGTCGATCTCGATATGCATTGAATTCTCCTGATCGTCGGTTGACACGACCCGGCCGGCGCCGGTCAGCGACCGTAGGGGGTCGCCGAGGATTCGACCGAGTGCGAAGTCTCGTCTCCGACCGTTCGCGCGGCGCCGAGCTCGTTCGAGGCTGCGGACAGCAACATCCCGGTATCCGAACCGAGGGTCACCATGCGGGCGCCTCGCTCGATCCACTGACGGGCACCGCTCGCGTTCAGGGTATGCAGACCGAGCACGATATTCGATGCCTCGCACGCCGCCCGGATGCGCTCGAATGGTTCGATCAGTTGGTCGGAACTGAATGCCCTCATCGGGTTCATACCGAGGGCAATCGACAGATCCGCCGGTCCTACATAGATTCCAGCGAGGCCGGGCACAGCGGCGATTGCCGCCACGTTGTCGAGGGCTTCCGCGGTTTCGATCATCACGAACACAGCAACCCGCGCGGCCAACGCATCGAGGTCGGAAACCGGAAGTCCCACACCGATCGGTCCGAAGCTCCTGGCACCGCCAGGCGGGTAGCGTACCGCGCCCACCGCCGCGGCAGCGTCTTCTGGTGTGTTCACCATCGGGACAATGATCCCATCCGCGCCGGCGTCGGCGAGACGCCCGATGTATGCAGTGTCATTTTTCGACACCCGCACTATGGTCGGCACGGTGCCAGGCGGGGTCCGTGCCAGCCATTCGGCCGCCGTCGCCTCGCTCGACACCGAATGTTGACAGTCGATCCCGACATAGTCGAACCCCGCACGACGGAAGACACCGAGCGCGAATTCGCTCCCCGAGACAACCCATCCACCGAGTGCAGGACGGTCGGCGTCCCAGAGTTCGCGCATACGCTGATATGGCATGTCGTGGGCTTTCTCTTCGAGACGAGTTGACGAATGACTACAGATCAGCGACCGACGATGGGGACCGGCGCTCCAGCCGGGATGAGCCACGACGCATCGAGGTCATCGAGGTTGGCGACACCCATGAGAGTCATGGCACGCCGCATCTCAGACTTGAGGATTTCGACCACATGCCGGGCACCGTCCGGTCCGGCGGCGGCTAGTCCGTAGAGGTAGGGGCGGCCGATGCAGACCCCGTCCGCACCGAGACACAGCGCCTTGACGATGTCGGTCCCACGGCGGATGCCACCGTCGAGCAGAACCTCGGCGCGACCGCCGACGCGGTCTGCGATCGCGGGCAGCGCATCGAGTGCTGCGACCGCGCAATCCAATTGCCGCCCACCGTGGTTCGACACGACGACACCATCGGCCCCCAGGCCGACGGCGCGTTCGGCGTCGTCCGCGTCGAGAACTCCCTTGATGTATAGCGGCCCGTCCCAGTTCTCACGCATCCAGGCGAAGTCATCCCAGTTCAATTCCGGCCGCATCATCCGGAATTGGCGGCTGAGCGTCTTCATAGCGGTTCTGGCACCGCCCGCCCTCTCCCCTGGATCTATGAGATTGCGTAACGACATGCGCTGATGTTTGAGGAAGGCGGCCCACCACTTCGGTCGGAGTGCGGCGTCGAGGACGCGCTTGGGCGTAAGTACCGGCGGGTTGCCCATGCCACGTTTCTGCTCGGACTCGCGGTTGCCGTGGGTGGGTACATCGACGGTGACGAACATGCCGCTGTAGCCAGCGTGTTCGACACGCTTCATCATCGCGTGAGTCAGGTCGTGCCTGCCGGTGGTCAGGTCGGCCCATGGATAGAGTTGGAAGAAGTGTCCGCGCTCGGTGCCCGCGGCGATCTCCTCGAAGGAATACGACGCCGCGGTACTGACAATGGACAGCGTCCCCGCACGTTCGGCGGCCTGTGCCGCACCCAGCTCGCCCGTCCAGTGCGACAGGCCCGCCGCTCCGGTCGGCGCGAGCAATATCGGGACCGAGATATCTTGACCCGCAAGCGTTGTAGTCAGATCAGTGGCCTCGTGGCCGGTCAGTACCTTCGACTTGAGCATATAGCGATCGAAGGCGGCCCGATTCGCATCCATCGTCGTCATACTTTCGGCGCCATAGTCGACATACGCCCACACCATGTCCGGGACAGCACGCCGAGCACGCGCTCGATAGTCCTCGACGGTGAGCGGTCCTGGCCGGGACGACAACTTGTACCTGAATACGGGCATCAGCAGATCTCCTCAGCTGAAAGTTTCGACGTCACTTCACCGCGATCGGGGCTACAGGTGATCCGACCGCGCCCACGACTCGAAGGGGCGGCGCGGAGAAGAAGAAGTCCCACTGCCCGTCCTGGACACAGTCCGCTGACAACTCCTCGAGGTCGAACATTTCGCCGAACATCATTCCCACATCGCGCAGCATCACGCAGTGCAGCGGCAGGTAGGCACCCTTCGTACGCGATGGCTGCACTTCGACACCCCAGTTGTCCGAGGCCAGTACCGACACATTGCGATCGCAGAGCCACTCGGCGCAGTCGAGTCCGAGACCGGGATTCACCTTGATCCACTCTGCAGACCAGCCTTCGACGATCGCCTTGCGCCGCCAACCGGTCCGGATCAGCAGGATGTCCCCGTCGCCGACCCGCACCCCCTGCGCCGCCTCAGCTTGTTCGAGTTCGGCAGGACCGATCGGGTCATCCTCGGCTCGGATCCACTCGACCCCTCGCAGTCGTGCGATGTCGAGCAGGACGCCACGCCCGACCGCACCCGGGAGCACTGCGTCGATGCTGTTGCGGCTCGCGCCGTTCATCGCGGTGATCGACTCGGATGCGGTCACATCGTTGTAGAACTTGTCGTCATAGCCAACATGGGCGAGGCTGTCCCACTGAGTCGCGCACTGCAACGGGAGAATTAGCATGTCGTCGGCCACCACCAAGCCGTCGGGAGTCTTGAACTCCCCAGGCATCACGCTCATCGAATGCTGCGGGTTGAACCGACCGCGACCTCCACGTTGCGGTCCATCGTGTCCCAACGGCAGACTCAACTCGAAGACCTTGCCGGAGCGGATTGACCCCGCGGCCGCAAGGACTATCTCGGCGGTAATCAGGTTCAGGGTGCCCTTCTGATCATCAGCGCCCCACCGACCCCAATTCGAGAGTCTCTTGCCGAGATCCTTGAACGCTTCCACCACCCTGTGCCCTTCGACGCCATCGCATTTCGTGAACTACCGGTCTCGTCTCAGCGATCGACGGTAGAGCACGATCCAAGCCACAGTCAAGAACCTTGTTCTATAACACCGTTCTTTCTCTTCTAGGTATTACTTGAGCCAATAGCCCTATTTTGACCTATTTCAGCGATTCGCCGCCCATCGTCAGCGGTAACCGATCGTCATCGGGCTCCAAGGCACGGATCGCAGGCGACGCGACAATCGAATCCCTGCTCCCCGAGTCGGCAACCTCACCGCGCCGGCCAAGGACGGCCGCCGAAATCGCATCCGCCTACCGACGCCTGATCGCACGAGAACACCGGACGGCCCTCACAGATCGCGCCTCATCGATAGGCACCTAACGCCAGAACGCAGATCTAGAACTCCGTTCTACTAACCCGGGCGACGACAGGCGGTTCGATATCATCGTCGCGGTACTGACTCATCGGCGACGGACAGGGAGCACCGCGGTTGCTACAGGACTGGGCACTACGGGAGACGACCGGGATCGCCATCGGCCAGCGGACGGCATCGCCGGCACAAGTCGAGAAATACAACGCCATCCTCGCCGCGGCCCACCGAATCGCGGACACGGGCGGGTACGACGCGTTGCAGATGCGGGCCATCTCCGAAGAGAGCGGCGTCGCGTTGGCGACGATTTACCGATACTTCAACTCGCGCGACTACCTCGCGTACATACTCGGCGTCACCTGGATCAGGCAGGTCGTCGATGACGTGAGTCCCACCTCGAAGCAGCCGACATCGCTGCGCGCCCTGCGCCGGATCATCCATATGTCCGCGGCGGTCCTCAAGGAACATCCCAACATGCTGCGGACCTACACTCAATCGATGCTGAGTTCCGACGAGTTCGTTCGCGACCAGCGCGTCCTCACCAAGGGCTCACTCGGATGGGAGCCACCGCCCGAGGTCAAGCGCAAGGATTGGGACACCATGCTCGACTATATGGACAAGGTGTACTGGGCGGGGTTGCTGCGCTGGACATACGGCCAGACGGAATACGACGACATCGCACGCGATGTCGACGGGATCGCCACGATCTGCGCCAAAGCACTCGGGATCTTCGACCGATAGTCGTCGTCCGTTCCTTCGCGAACCCCCGCTGGAGTTGAGCAAGCGAGGCGTTTGTTCAGCAGGGCAGTCCGGATGCCCCACGCGGTGTAGGACGAGCTATCTGTGGGCGATACCCTCGGTCCGCGCGATTGCAGCTCCGCGGCGCATCACTTGTCGCTCTTCCCAAATGTTTCGAGGAGGCGGTTTCTGTAAGTTCCAACGGGTTTCCCGAAGGAGACTTTCTGATCGTCGACAAGGAGTCCGGGCTCCTGTTGGCCAGCACGCGCGGAGGCGAGGTGACCGACCTGACCGCGGCAGGCAAGGGCAAGGACGAGAGCCCACCAGCGGTGAGGTGCTCTACGACGAGATCGACGGCCAGTCCACCCGCACCTCGGGCCCGGGTCTGCGCATCGCTGAACGCGATGGTTCGGCCGGTCAGCGGTGGTGGTTCGACGCCAGCAGCGAAGACACCTACATGGAGGGCGAAGGACCATGTGGTCAACGCCGTCGAGGACTCGGCCCTCGGAAACTTCGTCCTGGTAGCAGGATTTCCAGGGGTGTCCCTCGTCGGCGCCGGCTCGAACTACGCACACCGGTGGCGGACCGAGAACGGGCTCCTGTTCAGGAGGGATCTCCCGGAGTGGGTACTGACCTATAGGCCCGACGACGGGGCCTGATCATGGCCGAACGTGGTGCGACCCTCCAGCACTGGATCCTCGAATCGGTGAAGTAGCACCCCAGCAGGGAGGGCCCTGTCCGAGCGGGCCGTCCCCGGCTCACCCCGCCGACCACACGGGCTGGCACCGCCGGACCCACTTCCTCTGCTTCGCACGACGGAGTTCTCCGAGTGCCCGGGGTTCCGGTAGTAATCGCGCGGAAACAACGACAATGGCTTGACCAGGGAAGATGTCCCGTAAGGGTACCGGTAGCTCTGACGAATTTTCCTGCGACTTGCGGTGATGTCGAGGTGTAGGTCCTGGGTCGTGGGCTGGTGATCGCTGCCGCTACGTTCTGATCCGGTTTGTACGGGTCGAACGTTGGGGTGGTTGGTGTCTGCTCGTCCAGGGCGAGGTATACCCCAGCGGAAGATCCGGCAGGTTCGACCTCCAGCGCCGTGTCCAGTGCAGGTGATCCGAAAACGCTGCCGCGGGAGCGGAATGCGTGACAGATCTTGTGAGCCATCAACGCATGTCAGAGGCACACCCGCGCTATTCTTGCCAGCAGTGAACACCGGCCCGGCCGGGGCTCGACTATCACTACAGTCCAGTCTCATGACGACGGTTACAACGCGCACGGTCGAGTACCCGGCCGACGGCCTGACGATGATTGGGCACCTCGCTCCCGGCCGGTGTCGACCGCCGGCCCGCGGTCCTGGTCGGACCAGAGGGCATGGGGCTCAGCGACGTCGAGCGCCGCCGGGCCGATGCGCTCGCCGAGCTGGGGTACGTAGCGCTGGCCTTCGACGTCCACGGCGGGAGCTATTTGGGCGATCCCGAGGAGATGCTGGCCCGTTGCATGCCGCTGCTTGACGACCCCGACCGGATGCGGGGCATCGGCCACGCGGCGCTCGACGTGTTGCGCGCCGAACCGCGGACCGACCCCGACCGGATCGCCGCCGTCGGCGATGGCACCGGGGGCGCAATCGTGCTGGAACTCGGGCGCGACGGCGTCGACCTGCGCGCGATCGGGACAGTCAACGCACTGACCACGGGCCGCCCGGGCGAGGCGGCGCGCATTCGCTACCCGGTGTGGGTGGGCGTCGGGTCGGACGACCCGATCATGCCGCCCGCGCAACGGGAGGCGTTGACCGCCGAGATGCAGACCGCGGGCGTCGACTGGCGCCTCGTGGTCTACGGCGGCGCCTTGCACGCCTTCCACCACCCGCCGGTCGACCACCCCGCGGTCCCCAGCGTCGGCTACCACCCACTGCACGCGCAGCGAGCCTGGCGCGACGTCGTCGACCTGCTCACCGAGTGCCTGCCCGTAACGGAGTGACCCGGTCGACAAACAGCCGAAACTGCCTCTCGCAGGACGGAAAACGATCCAGCGCTACTACCACGACTCCGACGACGACGCCAGCCTGGCCGACCTCGCCGAGGAATACAGCGTCGGCCGCTCCACCATTTACCGCATCACCAGCAGCACCACCCCGCCCCTGACCTGACGCTCGCCCGCGGCCAACCCGACCGCTATTCCGGCAGGAAAAACGGGCACCGGAAACCCGACATCACCGCTGTTCCAGACAACTTCGTTGTATTTCGCGCGATTACTACCAGGACCCCGAGAATACCCCCGCCGGTTGGCGGGAACATTCACGCAGGTGCCCGGACTCTAGGGGTGCGGGTGGGTCACATGATGGCTTCGGCCTTTGTGTCGTAGCGGACGTACTGGTCGCCTTTGAACAGGTAGAGGCCGGTGCCGCTGGCAGGTTCGACCATGGCCGCGTCGAACCCGCCGTGTTCGAAGATCGTGCCCGCCAGGCCACCGAAGATGACGCGAGGCGATGGAGCGTGGGATGAGGAGTTCATCACCATGTTTGTCGGCGCGTCCCACGCCTTCCAGAGTGTTCTGGACCGGCGAGGCCTGCTCCAGGAGTGTGCGGTCCAAAACGCGATGATCGTAGCGTCTTTCCTCATGCTCGCCGCGACGGAGATGAACCTGGCGACGTCGCCGATGAATGGCTGGGTCGAGGCGGAGGTTAAGGAGGTGACCGACATCGGAAACCGTGACGACTCGGCTATCGCCTTGCTCGTGTCGATCGGATACCCCGCCGAAGAACGGCTTCATACCGGTCGACTCCTCTGGAGCACAACGTTTTCCACGGGCGGTACATCGCGAAACAAGCGGGCAAGCCCTGCCCGGCCCTATGACCGACCGGTCGGTCATAGGGTACGGTCGCATCATGTTCCGACACGAGTTCGCCAACACGCTCTCGCGCGTGATCGGCGTTGTCACAGCATTTCTCATGGTTTCGACATGGCCCCACGCGCTCGCGAACGCCGAGTCGGAGATGGGGGTGACCGTCGCCGATTACGTCAATGCGGCCGGTTCGCGCCGATACCTCGTCTACACCCCTTCGGGTGACACCGAGGGAAGACCGATGATCGTGTGGCTCCACGGTTGCGACCCGGCAGCGAACGACCCGACAAAGCTTCTCGAGTCACCGTTGGCCAGGGTCGCCCGCGAGCGGGGGTTCGTCTTGGTTTCCCCGACGCAACCCACTTCCGCGCATCCGGGCGCGTGCTGGAACTGGGGGCGTGAGAGTGATCAGCATCGTGGCAGTGGTGAGCCGTCGATCATCGCCGGGATCACCGAGGAGGTCCGGGACCGGCTCGGTATCGACCCGGACCGGGTGTACGCCATCGGACACTCCGCCGGCGGCCTGATGACCACGATCATGGGCGCTGCCTACCCCGACATCTACGCCGCGATCAGTTCGTGGTGTACCGGGGCCTACGCGGGCGGCACGGATACCACCGGACTCGCCGCACACGCCGAAATGGGTTCTCACGCACGCCCGTTGCCGGTCCTCGTGGTAGAGAGCAACACCGATCCCCTCAGCACTGTTCCGCTAGGGCGGATGGCGGTAAGGCAGTGGGTCGGCACCAACTCCGCGACCCTCGCGATGGCGAATCATCCTCAACCTCGCGTGCAGCGTCAGGAGGCCGATCCCGGCCGCGGATTCGAACACGGCGCCACGGTCGAGACCTACGATTTCGGTCCGGCGCAGGTGCGGATGCTTGCCCTCGATGACGGCGGCCATCTCCTGGACGGAGACAGCGATGGCGTGACCGAATATGCCGTCGACTTCGTACTGGGTTATCGACTCAGGTAATCAGGGGCGATCACCGACCTGTCCACACCGTTCACCCGAAGCGGGGCGTCCCCGACCCCAGGGCGTGCGCAGGTGTTGAGGGCGGCGGTGGCCTGGCCGGTGCCCGGCACCGCGAAACACATCGTTTTGGACCTCCGGAACGAGACGGTCATCGATGTTTACCGATCGATCTCGTCGATCATCGAGGCCTTGCGGTGGAACTGCTGCCCTTCGAAGCACGCACGCTGGCCGACTTTCCAGGATCCCGGCAGTGGCATCGAATTCCGATGCCTCATGATCGGGGGCTCCGGATCTTGGCGCGCCCGGCCACCAGTGGCCTCCACCGTGCACGGCGTACGCGCTCACCCGGGTTCCCTGGACGCCGACGGTCACGTCACCACCGGCACATCGGGCTCGCTGGACCGCCTGGTCCGAGGCAGGATCAAACCGGTCGCGATCGCGCCAACGGCCAGTAGGCCGGCAGCGATCTGGAGCGCGGTCGTATAGCCATCGGCGAGCACTACGGGTTCGGTGCTGTCACCGATCACGTCGGCGGCCACCGTCACCAAAATCGCCAGCCCGAGTGACCCGCCGAGTTGACGCGCGCTGTTGAGCACGCCGGAAGCGAGTCCTGCCTGTTCTGGCGGTACGCCCGTCACCGCGGCGACACCCATGGCGACCACCGCGGCGCCGATGCCGATGCTGGCGACCAGCGAGGGGCCCAGGATGCCGGTGACGAGGGAGGTCGAGGCGTCGGCTGCACCGAACCACAGCAGCCCGGCCGCTCCGAGCAGCCCGCCGCCCAGCAGTACCCAGCGCGGACCGACGCGCGCGGTGATCACCATGGCGATCCGTAGGCCGATGACGATCCCCGCGCAGAACGGCAGGAAGGCCAGGCCGGTTCCGGTCGGGCTGTAGCCGAGGACGCGCTGGAGGAACTGCGAGACGAAGTAGAAACTCGCGATCTGAGCGGAGGTGAGCAGGAAGCCGAAAATCATCGCGCCGATCAGCGCGCGGCGGCGCAGGAATCCCAATGGCACCAAAGGATCAGCAGTCCGCTTCTCGACCCACACGAAGGCGACGAGCAGCCCTACACCCGAGCAGAACCAGCCCACGACCGATATCGACCCCCAGGCGTGCCGTTCGGTGGCGATCACGCCGAGCACCAATGCGCTGACTCCCGCAGTGACCAGAATGGCGCCGAGCACATCAGGACGCGCATGGCGCATAGCCACGCCGTTGTCGCTCCCCCGCAGCACCGCCGGCACCGCGAGCGCGACGAACACCAGATTCACCCACATCACCGACCGCCAGCCCAGGTGATCGGTGAGTATTCCGCTGAGTACGACGCCCAGCGCTCCACCTGCCGCGGCCGCTCCGCCCCAGACCGCGATCGCCTTGGCTCTCGCCGGACCCTCTGCGAATTCGGAGGTGGCAAGTGCCAGCGACATGGGAGCCAGGACCGCCGCGGCGGCACCCTGGATCACACGGGCCGCCAACAGTTCCCAGCCGTGCTGGGCCGCTCCGCCCCACGCACTGGCAAGGCCGAAGACCGCGAGACTCACCAGCAGCAGGGTACGGCGACCGGTGAGGTCTGCGAGCCTGGCGCCCAACAGCATCAGACCCGCGTAACTCAACAGGAAGGCGTTGATCACCCAGCTGAGTCCGGACGGGCCGAAACCCATCGTGGCCTCGATATCGGGCAGAGCCACGTTGACGATCGAAAGATCAAGGGAAACAAGGAACATCACGAGGAATACGACGGCGAGCGTCCATCCTGCGCGAGCGTCGGCACGCTCGGACACAGCAACCTCCAGTAATTTAATAACGCGTGTTTTTACTATAGTTAGCACAGCCTTACCGCAGTGTCGAGAGATTCGATCCGCAGAATGGGACAGGTGAGCTCCGATGCAGTCCCCAAGCGCGGCCGCCCCGTCCGCGCGCGACGCGAGGACATCGTGGCTGCCGCCACCCGCATGCTCGTCTTCGGAGGCGCCGAGGCGTTGAGCATGCGCGGACTTGCCGACGACCTGGGAGTCAGCACCGCCGCGCTGTACCACCACTTCCCCACCAAGGCTGCGCTGACCATCGCCGTACTGAGCGCGCGCGCGGACGAACTCCCACGACCCGAGCTACCCGACGAGCCCAGGGCTCGACTGATCGCGGTGTCCGACCACCTCGTCGAGGTGCTGTACGGACTGCCCTGGGTGGTGGAGCTACTGGTCAGCGGCGATTCCTACGGGCGCTCGGCGATGTGGATCCTCGATGAATTCGTGCGTAGCGCACGACGACTCGGCGCCGATGACGAATACGCGGGGTTCATGTACAACGTTGTATGGCGCTTCGTCCTGGGCGAACTCGCGGTGCGCCGCTCCGAAGACGAGCGCCGCGAGAGAGAACATCGGGGCATCTCCCGGCCGCGCTGGACCGAGCAGGCCGACGCCGACCTACTCGCCGAATTCCCCGACGCCGTGCGACTGCTACCGAAATGGAACGGCATCCGCACTGAATATCGCACGGTCACCGCGCTGCAACGCGTCATCGACGGACTGCTCGACGGCATCCGCGCGACGCCGTGATCCAGATACCACATTCGATGAAACAATTGCCGGAATCCGACAGTGCGCGAAGCCACGTCGACGCCGGTAACCGCCGTGGCGGCGTGAAAGCCACGGTAGCTATAGCCGAGCCTGTACCGCGCGCGGATCGACCTGCCGTATCACTGGTTACACAACCCCGCCGATTTCGGCTTGTCGGGTGAATTCCAGGAACGGCACGGCACGGCACGGCACGGCACGGCACGGCACGGCACGGCACGGAGATGATCGAGTCCTACTCCGCGACGACCATCGCGCAGTCCAACACCTGCATGGCCTACCGCAGGGCGGCTGATCTGCCCGTACGATCTCGGCACTCGGGAATCGTCGGCCCTACTACCGAAGGGGAAAGTCGATTCCATACTCGTGCGGCGGGCGGCGCGCGAAAATCCGACGCTGCCCCTCGACGATCGCCACGTCGTTGATACTCGCCTCGCGCCGCGACATCAATCCTTGGTCGGCGAACTCCCACAGTTCGTTCCCGTAGCTGCGCCACCACTGGCCGATGTCGTCATGCCATTCGTACTGAAACCGTACTGCGATTCGGTTCTGATCGAAGGCCCACAAGCTCTTCCGCAGAGCGTAGTCGAGCTCGCGCTCCCACTTCGCGGTCAGGAAGTTCACGATCTGCGCGCGACCACTGAGGAAGACATCCCGGTTGCGCCACACCGAGTCCGGTGTGTAGGCCAGGGCTACCCGCTCGGGATCGCGAGTGTTCCAGGCATCCTCGGCAGCTTGAACCTTCTGGACCGCGGTTTGCAGGCTGAACGGCGGAAAGAGCGGGCGAGCTTCGGGCACCGGGAATCCTCTCGATATGGAGAGCGCACGTTCTCCACTCTGTCGGGATACAGTAGAGAACGATCATTCTCGACGTCAAGGGAGACATACCGATGCCCGCCGCGCTGACCGCCGATCGGATGGCCGAAGATCGCGAGGCACTGCTGGACGCCGCCGAATCGCTGTTCTACGCCCACGGAGTCCGAGCCGTGGGGATGGACCGCATTCGCGAGGCATCCGGCCTATCGCTCAAGCGGATCTACGCGATGTTCACCACGAAGGATGACCTGGTGGTCGCAGCGCTTCAACGTCGCGATCGACGGTGGCGGACCGATCTGATCAGGTACGTCGAACAGTTCGAGGAGCCGACCGGGCGGGTTCTGGCGGTCTTCGACTGGCTCGGCGACTGGTTCGCCGAGCCCGGCTTTCGAGGGTGCGCGTGGATCAACATCCACGGTGAACTCGGGCCGACGTCCGACTCCGTGCTCGACGAAGTACGTTCTCACAAGCTGGCTTTCCGCAATCATGTGATCGCCTGGGTGGAGGCAACCGGGACCGACGCGGCGGAGGCAATCTACCTGCTCGCCGAAGGCGCGATCGTCACCGCTGGAATCCACGGCGAGCCCAGGACCGCACACCGGGCCCGCGAAGCCGCACAACGACTATTCATCAGCCATCAACCGTCACCGAACTCCTGAAAAGCGACCAAACGCCTGGTAAGCGCGTCAGTCGCCCCGCTCACCAACCAGGCGGAGAGTGTCCGGTTCCGGTGGACAATCCAGACACAGAGGCTCTCCAGCACGGCAACGCTTTTGTGGACACCGCAGCGCGGAAACAGCTCGGCGAGCAGGGAGAATCCCCGCCTTCATCGGGCAGCTTCGGCGCACCGCCGCGCCGCAGCCCCAGCGCGGGCCGTGCCCAATTTCAGCCAACCGGCCCGAGGAACCCCCGATCACAGACGTCGAATCTGCTGTGTCCGTTGCGATCACCAAGACTCCCACGGTGGCAGCGGACGCGTGATGTCGAACAATCTACGACGGATTCCGCAGCGCCGAACACCGAAGCCGCCTCCGACCCACTTGACTAGGATGGTCGTACTAGTGCATGCTTCGACAGCGGCACTAGTACGACCATCCTAGAAATGATCGGCGCCGATCTCCAACCTGGATCCGGCCCTGCCGCTACTCCGAAAGGAATCACCATGCCGAAGAAGGTCTTCGTCTACACCGAACTCCAACTCTCCGTCCCGTTCGACCAGGTGCCGTGGCCTCGGATGAATCCGGTCCTGCTCGCGCAGCCGGGCCTGGTCCGCAAGACCTGGCTCAGCGGGATCGGCACCGATACTCCCGGTGGCTTCTACGAGTTCGACGGTTACGACAACGCGCGGCACTTCGCCGACGTCTACTTCCCGACCGAGGCGGCCGCGATGTCGGCCAGTTTCCAGACCAAGCTGTTCGACGGGGATATCGTCGAGGCGGCCAGCCGCCAGATGCGGTCTCCGCACTACGACGCCTGAACGCCGACTCGCACAGAGCCCGTGCCGCTCCCGCCCGCAGCGGGAGCGGCACGGGCAAAGCGACGTTCACTTCCTGACCGAGGTTTCGTGGCGCCTATTTCGGACCTCCAGCACTTCGTTTCGAGCAATACCGCTCGCGGAAGACGTTGTGTTCCAGGGTGAGCCGACCGGGGTGAGGTCGTTGCTCGGCCGGATAGCCGAGCGAGACGAGCAGAGCGATAGCAAGGTCGTCACGGTCGGCGATGCCGACGGCCTTCTTCACCTCGGCCTCGTCCCAGCCGTTCATCGGCGATGTCGCGAGGCCGACTTCTGTAGCGGCGAGCATCAGATAGGAGGCTGCGATCATCGCGTCCTTGACCGCATACTCGCGAAGCAGGCCGCGCTGTTCGAGATCACTCTGGAATGCATGTGACGCGGAAGAGAACGTAGCGATGAACTCCTCGCTCCATGCCCCACTGCGACGGGCTTGGTCATAGATATCACTGTGATCCTCACGCCAGGACTGCGACTCGGCCACGAAGACCAAAATAACCGGGGCTTCGCGCGATTGGGGCTGACCACTCGTGGCCAACGCCAGCCCCTCGCGACCTTCGCCGCCGGCGACCACGACGATCGAGCGGTCCTGCAAGTTCCAACTGGTCGGAGCCTCGATGGCGAGTTCGAGAAGCGAATCCAGTACCTCCTCCGCGATCGGGTCGGGTCGGTAGTGGCGGATGGTGCGCCGGCTGCGGATCGCATCCGCGACAGACATGCGGTAATTGGTCATGAGGTAACTATCAAAGAGTGACACTCGATTAGGAAGACAGCACCTTTTAGTGCGCTACTCTCCTTCCATGAAAACCAAGGTGGATTCATTCGGTCTCGTAGCCGATGCCCGCACTCCGCAAAGTGCCCGACACGCCAAGTCCTCGATCGCATCGCCAGTAGATGGACGATCTTGGTCGTGGACGCCCTCCTCGGTGGCACCATGCGCTACACCGATTTGAGCCGACGCACCGAGGGTGTATCGCAGAAAATGCTCACCCAGACACTGCGCGGCCTCGAATCCGACGGATTCCTCACCCGCACAGTGCATCCGACCATCCCACCGCGAGTCGAATACGACCTGACCGACCTCGGCCGAAGCCTGGCCGAACCCATCTCCGCCCTGCGGCAATGGACAGAAACCCATATCAACGAGATCGAACGAGCCCGCGCTCGCGCCGCCGCGGACAAGTCCGGTTCCACGGCCGCGTCCACCACCACGCCTCGGGCAGCCCATGGACGATGACAGTCGGCCTTCGACGACCGACCCGATCGGCTGGCAGGGCAGCGCCCTGATCCGCCCGGGGGTCCTCGCGTTCACCGGGTCGATCGGCCGGACCGAGCGACATTCCCACCACGCCGTACAGGTGATGACAGCACCTACCAGGTTGAGTGTCGCCGACCGGACCGGCACGCAACACAGCGGTGGGCGAATCATAGTGCCCAGTAATACTTCTCATCGAATCATGATCGGCGCACCGACAGGAGTCGCCGTCTTCCTCGAGCCCGACAGCGACGCCGGCCGCGCCGCCGAGCAACAAGCGCGTGCCCTCGGCTGGATCGATGAATCGGTCACGACCGATTTCGACGACACCGCACTCGGACAGTTCGTGACCACCCTGATCGCCGAACTGTCACGATCCGGCCCGATCGACTGCCCAACGAGGCATCCCGCGATCAGCGACACACTCGAGGTACTACCCGCGCTCGTCGCTGTCGGCCCGGTGCACACCTCCGAAGTCGCGCGGCAGATCGGAATCTCCACGACCAGACTCACCCATCTGTTCACTGCTCAGGTCGGAATTCCCCTGCGCCGCTACATCCTGTGGCTGCGACTGACCCGGGCAATCGCCCACACCGCGGCCGGTCACAACCTGACCGAGAGCGCACACGCCGCCGGATTCTCCGACAGCGCCCACTTGACGCGCACGTGCCGGGAGACGTTCGGTCTGCCACCCTCGGCGCTGAGCCGCAATACGGACTGGCAGATCACACATTCGTTGTAGCCGAAACATTCAAGCCGTACAGCACCACCGCCACCCACGATTGCCCCATGGACACCACCACACGCACCCGCTCGCCGATACGAACGCTGGTCCGCTACGGATACGCACCCTTCCTGTTCCTCGGGCTCAACGGCGTCGGCGTCGCCCTGGCCGCGGCGGGCGCGCCGAAGTACCTGCTGCTGATCGTTCTCGCCGTGGCGATCGCCGCGTCGTTCGCGGCCGAGCGCGCACTCCCCTACGACAGCGCATGGAACGGAGCCCATCCCGACACGGTCCGCGACCGCGTTCACGTCGTGGTCAACGAGGGACTCACCCTCCTCGGTGTCGCCGCTATCCCACTGCTGGCCGCGATCGTCCCGGCACCGGGCTTGTGGCCGGATGACTGGCCCTTCGTGTGCCAGGTCGCCGCAGCCGTGCTGGTCGCCGACCTGGGCATCACCGTCACGCACCTCCTCAGCCACAAAATCGATCCGCTGTGGCGATTCCACGCCGTCCACCACAGCATCACCCGCTTCTACGGCTTCAACGGCCTGATGAAACACCCACTGCACCAAACCATCGAGACCACCGTCGCCGTGACACCCCTGATCCTGATCGGCCTTCCGGTCGACGTCGCCGCGGCACTCGCACTCGCCGTCGCGATCCAACTACTGCTGCAACACTCCAACGTCGACTACCGCGTCGGCCCCGCCAAGTACGTCCTCGCACTCAACGAAGGACACCGCTTCCACCATCTCAAATGGGCAGGAATAGGCGACGTCAACTTCGGCCTGTTCACCCTCATCTGGGACCACCTGTTCCACACCTACTCCTACGACCCCCACCGCCGCTTCACCAGCGAAGACCTCGGCATGGCCGCCAAACCGGACTATCCCGTCGGCTACCTCGACCAACTCGCCTACCCCTTCACCACCGCGGGCAACTGCTCATCACCCGACACCACCGCGTCCTGAATCCGCCGGATCACTCACCCTGACGACACCTTGTAAACTTACAGGCTGATGTTCCTCGGCAAGGATGGAGTCACGTCAGGATCGCCGAAGAGGTACCCGCCCGAACTTCGTGAACGGCCCGTGCGGATGGTCGCCGAAGTCCGGTCACGGCACCCCTCGGAGTGGGCGGCGATCGCCTCGGTCGCGAGCAAGCTCGGTATCGGGTCGGCCGAGACCCTTCGGAACTGGATCCGCAAGGACCAGATCGACGCCGGACAAGGTCCGGGCGTGACCACCGATACGCCAGTGGAGATGCGTCGGCTGCGGTCGGAAACCGAGAGTTCAAGCACGACAACGTAATTCTGCGACCTTGCCGCGGTCAGCTGGATGTTTGTGCGACACGTCGTCGGAGTCACCGTGTCGGGTGCGTACCCGTGTAAGGCTGCGACTTCCTCGGACCACTCCCAGCGCTGATCGACGAACCAGAACCGGAAACTGGCCGTACTCGCCACCGACGCACCAGCATCGGAGGCCTTTTCGGGTGCGGCCGTGCTCGGCCACCGCCAGATTATCCACCCCCGTCCGGGCCCGCTATCGTCACTGCGTGCCCTGGGCCGAGTCCACCGCGGCTGCTGGTCGGGGTCGTGTTCGAAACCGTCAGCTGCGCGGGTCCGAGAGCGCGGTGGGCAGGAATTTCGTGCCGTTGGTCAGATGGTGGACGAGGTCGTCGTGGTCGGTGTACGCGCGGCCCAGTCGGCGGCGGTTGGCGCCCTCGGGACCGTCGAGCACGAGCCGATCGAACGAGATCGAGTGCAGGTAGGCGAGGCGTAGGTACACCGCGCCGAGGCTGTCGGAATGCTCGGTGGCCCAGGGGGCGGGGGCGCCGAGGATCCGGCGCGCCTCCCGATCGACGGCTGCGATCAGGCGTTGGGACTCATTCCAGATAGCGATGACGGAGTCGAGTGTGGCATCTGCCGCCACCAGCACCGCGGCAGCGTGACCCCATGCGACCGACGCGTCGACAGTGGGGGTTCGGGCTGCCATCCGGCGGTGTGCGTCGAGCAGACCTCCGACGGATTCGAGCAGGATCGACCCCGTAGCGGAGGGGACGTCACCCTCATCGCGTCGAGCGAACGTGGCTGCGATCAGTCGACTGTCGGGCAGTGTATCGATTGCGTCGGCGTTCACGGCATCCCCCTCGGACTCGCCATTGCGAGTGAGTCTTCTGAGCGCGGCTTGGGGGTATTCACCCCCTTGTGAACTCCCCTTCGATGCGCACCCTTCCCCAGGGAACCGAACCTCGACCGACGACCACGAGCGGAAGAACGCCTGGATGAAGCGCGCAGCTGGCTTGTAATCTACTCGGTGTCAACAACTTCCACCGACACTGGCTTACGTTTCGGAGTGTGGGCGGGTCGACGCGATGGCGACGGCCCCGCACCGTTGGGCGGGACCGTCGAACCTGGCGAGGTTCAAAGGACACGGACATCCTCGGCCTGCGGACCCTTGTTGCCTTGGCCGATCTCGAACTCCACGCACTGTCCCTCATAGAGCGACTTGAACCCGGAGCCGCTGACCGCCGAGTAATGCACGAAGACGTCGGGGCCCCTCCGTCCTGGGCGATGAAGCCGAAGCCACCTTCTCGCTGTTGAACCACTTCACAATGCCTTGAGCCATTTCATGCTTGCTGCCGCCACGGTGCGGTCCAGGGCAGGCCGCTCGCAGCGATACACGACACCTGAGCCGCCGCGACCGATTCGACAGCATCATCGAAACCCGCCACCTTCAGATCGGCGGTGACTCTCCCGGCGAGATCACGTTCCGTTTGCAACTGGCCGCCGTCGACCATCGGTGGCCCCCAACTCCCAACCACGGACCCCGCTCCGGAACCATGTCCGGGACGGTAGACCGACCCATATTGCAGAATATCCCCAGCATACGTGGCAGCAAGCTCGCCGCCCACATCTTAACCGACCGGTCGGTCATATCTATTGTCGGATCATGTCTCCACCCCCAGCCATCGCAGAGCGGCCTGCCGACGATGGTCGCAGTGGGCCGTCCCCTATAGATGAGACCGATCGGTATTAGAGTCCTTGTTTGGCCTGGTGAGGGCCGAGAAGGGACACTGAGGACCATGGCAGGACGCAAGCGGCATTCCGCGGAGGACATCGTGCGGAAGCTGCGCCGTGCCGACGAGCTCGCTGCTGCTGGGCAGACCGGTGAGCAGATCGCCGCTGATCTGGGAGTTTCGGCGGCAACGTTGTACAACTGGCGTCGCCAGTACGGTGGCGTGGACACC
>NZ_JAFMPL010000088.1:0-34814 GCF_019038455.1 Nocardia noduli | reverse complement strand
CGGGGTTACGACCCGGTCTACGGCGCCAGACCGCTGCGCAGGCTGATCCAGCAGGCCATCGGCGACACCCTCGCCAAGGCACTGCTGGCCGGAGAGATCATCGACGGCGACACCGTGAAGGTGAATGTCAGCAAGGACGGCGACACCCTGATCGTCGGTAAGTAACTCGCGCGCCGCGCGCGGATTTCAGGTCCGCGCGCGGCGCGTTGCCGTACACGCGCCCGCCATCGGCGCGACCTGATCGCCGGATGCGCGGACCCGGCATATCGTGGAGGCCATGACGAACCCGAAGGATCCCTGGGGACAACGGCCGGACGATGCGCCGACCGAACACCTCGGTTCGCCGGGGCAGTCCGGATTCGACAGGTCCGCCCACA
This sequence comes from Nocardia noduli, assembly GCF_019038455.1. Classification (NCBI taxonomy): domain Bacteria; kingdom Bacillati; phylum Actinomycetota; class Actinomycetes; order Mycobacteriales; family Nocardiaceae; genus Nocardia; species Nocardia noduli. Next base: position 34,437 of record NZ_JAFMPL010000088.1, on the reverse strand, counting down.
CCGACGACCCGACCGTCGCCTACGGCGGCAACGACCCGACCGTGGCCTACGGCGGCACGAGCGACCCCACGGTCGCCTACGGCGGCGCCGGGGCGCCCGAGACGTCGAGGTATCCGCAGGCGGAGCAATTCGAACCGTGGGCGCCGCCCCCGCCCAACGCCACCCAGCAGATGCCGACCCACGAAAGCCAGTGGGGCGGTTACGAGAGCGGTGGCGCCCCCTACGACAGCGGGTACGGCAACCAGTGGGCGGGCCACCAGGGACAGCCCGGCGCGATGCCCCCCGGCGGACCGCCGCCCGGCGGCTACGGCCCGGGCGAACCGCCGCCACCCAAGCGCAACACCGGACTGTGGATCGCGCTGGCGCTCGGTGTGATCGCGCTGATCGCCGTGGTCGGCGTCGCCGCGGGAGTTCTGCTCGGCAACAAGGAGTCCGAGCCGTCGTCGAACGCGGCGGGTACCAGTCGCGTCTTCCCCACGCTCGGTCCGTCCTCCACCGGCGTGCAGCCGTCGGATCCGGTTTCGCCGAGCGGTGTGCCGGGTCTGCCCGGCCTCGACGGCATCGGCGCGACGATGGGAACCATCAGCGCCAACGACGGCGCCACGCTGACCCTGAGCACCCTGTCGGGCGATACCGTCACCGTGCGGACCAGCGCGAAAACCCAGGTGATCTCGCTGTCGAGTACGAAGGTCAGCGAACTGCCCGTCGGCGATGTGGTGATGGTGCAGGGCGACGAGTCCGCGGACGGTTCCATCGACGCGAAACTCATCATCAGCGCCGCGCTGCCGGGGGGACCGCGATGAACCGCGCCGCCATCCGGCCCGGCGCGCGACCAAAGGCGGGCTCTGCCCGGCCAGGACCATTAGGGTAGAGCGCGATGACGGCAATGTGGTTCGGGTTGGCGGCGATCGCACTGGTTGGTGCGATCGTGTTGCTGTATTTCGATCGGGTCCAACGGCAGCGGACCGGTCACGCGCGGCAGGTCTGGGCGAAGGCGCAGGGGTACACCTACGTATCGGTGGAACCGGCGCTGCCCGCGACCTGGCGGCGCGGTGCGCTGGCCAAGTTGGGTTACCTGTCCGCGGTCGACGTGGTCTCCGGTATCCGCAAGGGCGAGAAATTCGTGCTGTTCGATCTGGAGGACGCGGCGACGCTGGTCGCGGTGCGCAGGCAGATCGGCTCGGATATCGACGTGGACATGCGGCTCAAATCCGCGTCGCCGCCCAAGGACGCCGATCTGGAACTGCTCGGCGCGATCGGTGACAGGGTCGTATTCGCGACCAACCCGGAAATCGCCAGGCATGCCGTCGACCAGCGGATGGTCGCCTTCATCGAGGGTCTGCCCGATACCGTGCAGATGCTGTGGAGCGAAGGCAACTGGACCCTCGGCATGCTCTCGGTCGGCACCTCGGCCAAGGATTGGGAGACCGCGATCGACGCGGTGCTGCGGCTGTCCGGTCTGCTGCACGTACTGCCCCCGGTCGCCGAACCGCGCGGAACCGATTCCGGCAGTCACGATCCCGGAAGGCCGCATCCCAAGCGTCGGCCCGCCGACACCGATCACGAGGATGAGGCCGAACCCGCGCGTGGGTCGGTACCCGACGTCGAGTCCGAACGCCCCCGCGAGGGCCGCGCCTACGCGGGCCGCCCCTACGACGGGCCGCTCGACGCCGAATCGTCGCGCAGGCCGTCGCTGGCGGTGGTGCCGGATTCACGGCCGCGCGTGCGCGAGGACAGCGGACCACGGGTCGCCGATTCCGAAGACTCCGCCGCCGACCGTCGCGGGGAGCAGCGCCCTCCCGAAGTACGTGACGAGGACGAGCGTTCCGACGAGGTGCCCGCCGCGCTGTCGCGCGAGGAGGCCCCCGAACAGCCCGGCGGGCCGTTCCACCCGGGATTCCGTCCGTACCAGGGCCCCGTCCCGAAATAGAACCGCGGGTCCACGGTGACCCGCTCGATTGGATTGCGTCGCAATGACCGATAGTGCCGATTCCGCGCGTCTACCCGGCGCGACCAGACCCGTCGCGTTGATCACCGGACCCACCTCCGGTATCGGCAACGGCTTCGCCCAGCGCCTCGCCTCGCTCGGTTACGACCTCGTGCTCGTCGCCCGCGACAAGGATCGACTGACGGCGCTGGCGGAGGAACTGGAGCGCAAATTCGCCACCCGCTCGGAGGTGCTCGCGGCCGATCTCGCCGACGCCGACGATCGTGCGAAGGTCGCGTCCCGCGCCGCCGAGGGTGTCGAATTCCTCGTCAACAACGCGGGTTTCGCGCATTCGGGCGAATTCTGGACCCTCCCGTACGAGCAGTTGCAGGCCCAGCTCGATGTCAACGTGACCTCGGTGCTGCGATTGACCCACGCGGCGCTGCCCGCCATGATCGCCGCGGCCAAGGGTTCCATCGTCAATGTGGCCAGTGTGGCGGGTCTGGTGCCGGGACGGGGCTCGACCTATTCGGCCTCCAAGTCCTACGTCGTATCCTTCACGGAAGGGTTGGCGGGTGGTCTGGTCGGAACAGGTGTCCGCATCCAGGCGCTGTGCCCCGGTTTCGTCCACACCGAATTCCACGAGCGTGCAGGTATCGAGATGACTTCGCTGCCGAAACCGCTGTGGCTGTCCGTCGAGCAGGTCGTCGCCGGTTCGCTGAGCGATCTGGACAAAGACCGGGTGATCAGCGTGCCCGGTGCGCAGTACAAGGCGCTCACCACGGTGGCCGGGCTGGTGCCGCGAACCCTGCAGGTCCGGATCAATCGCGGCCTGTTCAACTCACGCGGAAGGACTTAGACATGATCGACGAGGCGACATCGCATGATTCCGCTCTCGGCGCCGAGGTCGGCTCCCAGGCCGGTTCCGACCGTGATCGATTGGCCGCGCTGGTGCGCGAACTCGCGGTGGTGCACGGCAAGGTGACGCTGTCCTCCGGCAACGAGGCGGACTATTACGTCGACCTGCGTCGCGCCACCCTGCACCACCGGGCCGCGCCGTTGATCGGCCGGTTGCTGCGCGAGCTGGTTGCCGACTGGGATTTCGATTCCGTCGGTGGGCTCACCATGGGCGCGGACCCGGTGGCGTTGGCCGTGATGCACGCGCCGGGCAGACCCATCAACGCGTTCGTCGTCCGTAAGGCCGCCAAGACACACGGCATGCAGCGTCAGATCGAGGGCCCGGATATCGTCGGCAAGCGCGTGCTGGTCGTCGAGGACACCACGACCACCGGAAATTCCCCGCTCACGGCGGTGCGCGCGTTGCGCGAGGCCGGTGCCGAGGTGGTCGGTGTGGCAACGGTCGTCGACCGCGAAACGGGGGCGGATCAGGTCATCGCGGCCGAGGGACTGGAGTATCGCTCGATCCTCGGTCTCAAAGATCTTGCGCTGGGATAGCCTGGTCACAGGTTTAGTTGTCCGAACGGCAGAGGACGTGTGAGTCACCAGTGGTGAGCATTGCAGTCAATAAGAGTCGCGAGAATGTTGCGATGCTCGGAATCGGTGCGTACCGCCCCCAGCGCGTGGTGAGCAACGCCGTGGTGTGCGAGACCCTGGACTCGACACCCGAGTGGATCTTCGAGCGCACCGGAATCCGTACCAGGCGCTGGATCAGCGGTGACGAGACGCTGCGATCGATCTCCGCGGCCGCCGGTGAGCGCGCCCTGGTGAACACCGGAATCGACCGGACGAAAATCGGCGCGCTGATCCTATGTACGTCGAGCTGGCTCAAACTGACCCCGCACGGCGCTCCGACCGTGGCCTCGGACCTGGGCCTGAACGGTATCGCCGCGTTCGACCTCACCTCCGGCTGCGGCGGCTTCGGCTACGGGCTCGGTGTGGCCGCCGACCTCATCCGCGCCGGTTCGGTCGATTACGTCCTGGTGATCGGCGCCGAGACGATGACCGTCGGCCTGGATCCCAACGACCGCGGCACCGCCATGATCTTCGGTGACGGCGCGGGCGCGGTCGTGGTCGGTCCCAGCGAGGAGAACGGCATCTCGCCGACGGTGTGGGGCAGCGACGGCGAGAACGCCGAGGCCATCGCCCAGGACGTGAACTTCCTCGAGTACATGGACAGGGCCCAGGCGTTGCAGGGCACCGACCCGTCGGTCGAGGCCGTCGGCCGGATGGCGCTGCGGATGGAGGGGCCGCGCGTATTCCGTTGGGCCGCCGTCACTCTGCCGCGCGCGCTGTCGAACGCGCTCGAGGTGTCCGGTGTGTCCAAGGAGGACATCGAGGTCTTCGTGCCGCACCAGGCCAACGCACGTATCAACGAGTTGATGAAGAAGAATCTCGGTCTCGCCGACGATATCCCGATGGCCAACGATATCGAGAACACCGGCAACACCTCCGCCGCCTCCATTCCGCTGGCGATCGAGGAGATGCTGGTGACCGGTAAGGCCAAGGGCGGGCAGACCGCGCTGCTGCTCGGCTTCGGCGCCGGTCTGAGTTACGCGGGTCAGGTCGTCACGCTGCCGCCCGCCCCCAAGGAGCCGAGTTTCGGTGCCTGATTCGCCGCGTCCTTTCCGGATCGGTTTCCTCGCGGCCGCTGCCGTCACCGTCTACGGTGCCGTCACCGGCCGCGACTCGTTCCAGCGGGCGGCGAAACCGCTGCTGATGCCGCTGCTCGCGGCCGATGTGGTGACCTCGCCCGCGTCGCTGGACGGCACCGATCGCCGTGTGCTGCTCGGTTCGCTCGCGGCGGCCACCGTCGGCGACGTCCTGCTCATCGAACCGGACGACGACCGTCGCCTGGTGGTGGGCGCGTCGTTCTTCGCGGTGATGCAGACCGGCTATTCGACGTTGTGGCTGCGTCGCGGCGCCCGCCCGACCGCGGCCAACGCCGTCCCGCGCGTGGTCGCCTGGCTCGGCGCCGCCGCACTGTTGCGCGACAGGGCGCCGTCCGTCGCGGCACCGCTGACCGCCTACGGCGCGACACTCGGCACCGCCGCCGTGCTGGCCTCGGATCCGGCGCTCGCACCCGACGCGAAACAGATCGCCGGGCTGAACGTTCCCGGTCCCGATCCGCGCAGTCGTCTCGGCCTGGGCGCGCTGCTGTTCACGGTCTCCGACGGTCTGATCGTGGTGCGGCGGCTCTTCGCCCGCACCGAGCGATCTCGCCGGATCACCGAAGGCGTGATCCTCGGCACCTACGCCGCCGCCCAGTATCTGCTCGCCGATCCGCGCGCCCACGCGAAAACACCGCGCTAGCAACCTTTTCAGAGCACCAGGATGATCCGGTCCCGGTTGGACGGATCGACGCGGATCGAGATGATCTCGCCGACAGCGAGTTTGGCCCGGTCGCCCGGCATGACGTCGAAAACGACGGAACCCCGGTATGTTTCGGATCCCGGAACGACGAGTTCGAGATCGAGTTCGGTGAGTTCGCTGTGGTGGTCGGTGCGCCGGAGCGGGTGCACGCGTTCGATGGTGGCCCAGCCCTCCAGGCCGTGGTGCAACAGCCTGCGGTCGGCCTTGGACGGCCGGGCGGCCAGCAGCATGCCGAGGCCGACGCAGGAACCGAACAGTCCGACCAGCGCCACGATCTGATATGGGACGGTGCCGGGCGGGGTGCGCCGCACCAGCCAACCCAGCCAGAGGCCGAGCAGGATCAGGTACCCGGCCGTGACGCCGAGCACCGTACGGAGAACGCGCGCGTGATCCATCTCTGTCTCCACCCCGACAGCCGTGCTTCTCCAGGATAGATCCGCCGACACCCGCCGCACCGTTCGATTCGCCGAGGTGGTCGCCTCGTGCGACGTACACGGCTAACGGCCGGACGGTCCGGCCATTACCATCACCGCATGAGCTATCCGCCGCCGATGGACAAACAGCCCGAGGAGCCCTACGGGCAGCAACCCTATGGGCAGCCGTACGGCCAGTCGCAGCCTTACGAACAGCAGCCTTACGACCAGCAGTCCTACGGCCAACAGCCCTATGGTCAACAGCCTTACGGCCAGCAACCCTACGGGCAGCCACCGTACGCACAGCCCTACGGTTACGGTTTCGGCGGACCGCCGGACCATCCGCAGGCGACGACGGTGCTGATCCTCGGCATTCTCAGCCTCGTGCTGTGCCAGTTGTGCGGGCCGTTCGCCTGGGTGATGGGCGGCAAGGTCCTCAAGGAGATCGACCAGTCGGGCGGAACGATCGGCGGCCGCGGCAACGCGAAGGCCGGTTACGTCTGCGGGATCATCGGAACGGTCATGCTGATCGCCTTCCTGGCCCTGCTGGTCGTGTACGTCATCATCATCGCGGTCGCGGTCGGTTCGTCCAACTCCTACTGATCCGTTTCCGGTCATCGCGCGGGGGGCCGATACTCGGCGGCATCGGTGCGATGGCCGGAATTAGCATCATCGGGGTGAACCACCCAGAGTCGGACGTCCCGGTCGGCGGTAACGCTGTCTCGGACATCCCTACGTCGGATCATCCAGCCGCGGATCACTCGATCGCGGACGATCCCGTGCCGGACGACCGCGCGGTGGATGATCGTGCCGGGGACGAACGCGCCGGGAACGATCTCACCGGGAACGAGCGCGCCGGGGTCGATCCCGGCGGCGACGGTCCCGGTGTGGATGATCGCGCCGGGGACGACTCCCCGCATCCGGGGCCCACCGAATGGGGTGAGCATCCGCACGGAGTCGGCCCGTGGGACCGGGAGCACGGCACATCCGTTCCCGAGGATCCGCGTCTCGACCCGGAACTGATCACCCACGGTGATCGGCGCAATGTGGTCGACGCCTATCGGTACTGGACCCGCGAGGCGATCGTCGCCGATATCGATCGACGACGGCATCCGTTCCACGTCGCCATCGAGAACTTCGGCCACGACGCCAATATCGGCACCGTCGTGCGGACCGCGAACGCCTTCGCCGCGGCGGCGGTGCATATCGTCGGGCGCAGGCGCTGGAATCGGCGCGGCGCCATGGTCACCGACCGCTACCAGCACATCGAACATCACGCCGATATCGGCGAACTGCTGGAATACGCCGCGCGCCACGATCTCACCGTCGTCGCGGTCGACAATGTGCCGGGTTCGGTGCCGCTGGAGACCGCTCGATTGCCGCTGCGTTGCCTGTTGCTGTTCGGCCAGGAAGGCCCCGGCGTCACCGACGACGCAAAACAAGCGGCCGCGATGACTGTTTCGATCGCCCAGTTCGGTTCGACGCGGAGTATCAACGCCGGTGTAGCTGCAGGTATCGCAATGCATGCATGGGTTCGCCAGTATGCCGATTTGACTACCTCTTGGTAACGGAATGGGGAGCAAAACCCGGCGGATAACTGGCACCATTGAGGCATGACCTCGCGGAGCCCCCAGGCAGGCCAGGATGCCGCATCGTCGCCCGCGATGTGGTCGGAGCGCGCGGATATGGCGGAATCCGCGATCGTCTCGCGCCATCTGCGCGCGCTGTGGGCGTTTCCGGCCACGGAACTCGGCGTCGTCGGCTGGCCCGCGACCAGACGCGAGCGCGCCTTCGGCTCGTGGCACTACTGGTGGCAGGCCCATCTGATCGACTGTGCCGTCGACGCCGCCGACCGGGTGCCGACGCCCGCGCGCCGTAAACGCGTGGTGGAGATCCTGCGCTCGCATCGCCTGCGCAATATCACCGGCTGGACCAACAACTACTACGACGACATGGCCTGGCTGGCCATCGCCGCGGAACGCGCCGGGCGCACCCAGGGCGTCACCGTCGCGAACCGCGGTATGGCCGCGCTCGAGCGCAAGCTGTACGAGGGGTGGAATCCGGAGGTCGGCGGCGGACTGCCGTGGCGGACCGGGTCGGACTACTACAACGCGCCCGCCAACGGGCCCGCCGGAATCGCGATGATGCGCCTCGGTCGTCATACCCGCGCGCAGGAGATCGCCGATTGGCTCGACGCCACCCTGCGCGACCCCGAGACGGGACTGATCCTGGACGGCATCCACCTGCCGTCCGGCACGATCGAGCGTCCGACCTTCACCTACTGCCAGGGTGTGGTACTCGGTCTGGAGGCCGAACTGGCGGCGCACACCGGCGCGCCGCGTCATCTGGAACGGGTGCATCGCCTGCTCGACGCGGTCCAGGACCACATGACCGTCGGCGGTGTCGTCAAAGGCGGCGGTGGCGGTGACGGCGGTCTGTTCAACGGAATCCTGGCCCGCTACCTCGCGGTGGTGGCCGAGACGCTGCCCGGTTCGGACCGTCAGCAGGTCGAGGACCGCGCGACCGCGGCCGCGATCGTGCGCGCGTCGGCGTCGGCTGCGTGGGCCAACCGGCTCGACGTCGAGGGTGAACCGCTGTTCGGTGTGAACTGGGCCCAACGCGCGCAGATGCCGGGCGGCAGCGCGGGAGCGGGTTATTTCACGGCGGGCGGTTCGGTGACACCGTCGAAGATCCCCGAGCGCGATCTGTCCGTGCAGTTGTCGGGCTGGCTGTTGATGGAGGCCGCCTACCGGGTCAGCGCCGCAGGTCTGTGAACGGTCGCCCACTCCGGTCCGGCGCGGCGGTCAGCTCTCGGCTTCGGCCACGACGGCCGCGTCCACGTCGAAATCCTCGGCGGGCCGGGCCATCTCCTGCCGGTAGTGGCGCATCCCGATGGCGGTTCCCGCGATCAGGCCGATCACCAGCGCGACGATCACCGCAGGCATCAGCCACGGCACCCGCTCCAGGAAACCACCCGCGTAATAGCCGATGAGCAGCAGCACCGGCGCCCAGATGACGGCGCCGATGGTGCTGGCGACGGTGTACTTGCGATGGTCCATATGCGCCGCGCCCGCGACCATCGGGCACAGGGTGCGCACCCACGGGATCCAGCGGGCGACCAGCACGGCCAGGAATCCGTGCCGCTCCAACAACCCCGAAACCCGTTGCAGATTCGCGGTGTTGATATAGCGCCCGTTCTTGCGCGCGACCAGACGATGCCCTGTCCGCTGTCCGATGACATAGCCCACCTGATTACCGCTGATCGCGGCGACCATGGCGCCGATCGACAGCGCCCACACCTGCGTCTCGCCGGTGGCGTGCGAGGCCATCACGATGCCCGCGGTGATCAGCATCGAGTCGCCGGGCAGGAACAGCCCGACGATCAACGCGCATTCGAGGAAGACGAAAGTGAGAACCACAGCCCAGACGAGCGCGGGGCCCGCCGAGATCAATGGATCGAACGTGCCCACCGCCAGGGGCAATGACGCCGTCGACACCGGATCAGTGGCTCGACTCGCTGGTCGCGGCGACGGTCAGCTCGGACTCGGGCCGCGTCTCGGTGGCCGAGTTGCGCCCGAGGATCTTCCTCGCGACCGCGAAGATGCCCGGCAGGATCGAGACGAAGACGATGCCGAGGAAGATGGCCTCGACGTGGTCGCGGATGAAGGCGACGTTGCCGAGGAAGTATCCGAGCACCGTGATGCCGCCCGCCCACAGGATCGCGCCGATGATGTCGAAGGCGACGAAGGTGCGGTAGTTCATCTTGGACACGCCCGCCAGCACGGGCATGAAGGTGCGCACGATGGGAACGAACCGCGCCAGGATGATCGTCTTGGGGCCGTGTTTCTCGAAGAAGGCGTGCGTCTCGGTGACGTAGTGCTTCTTGAAGAATCGGGTGTCTTCCTTGTGGAAGATCTTGGGACCTATCCCGCGTCCGATCCAATAGCCGGTCTGATCACCCGCGAAGGCGATGAAAGTGACCGCGGGAACCAGGATCCAGATATTGACCGGGTTGTTCACCTGCGCGGCGAGCAGGCCGCCGGTGAACAACAGCGAATCGCCGGGGAGGATCGGGAAGAGAAGACCGGTCTCGATGAAGACGATGATCAGGATCGCAGGCAGTACCGCGTTCTTCAGCCACGATTCGGTGAGCAGATACATCGGATCGAGCAACTGGGTCAACGCGACGTTACTCGTCACCGATTCGGTCGCTGCCAGCAGAATCACGCGGCCTCCTGTCCATGGTGCGGCTGGCCTAGGGGTTTGCTTGCCACCGCGTCGGAAGCTGCCAGCGCAATTACCTCGACCACAGTACCGGGTGGAAGCGGGAAACTTTCGGTCGAGGAGAAAAACTGTGCGTGCACTCGTCGCCAACTCACAGCCCGCTCCCAGGGTGCCGTCCGAGACGGGACGACGGGTGCGTTGGGTCACGAAACGCTACTGCCTTAGGGTAATGCCTGACAGAATTGTCTTTTGCCGCACAACACGGAGGTCTTCACTGTGCCCATCGCGACTCCGGAGGTCTACGCCGAGATGCTCGGTCGGGCCAAAGCGCACTCCTTCGCCTTCCCGGCCATCAACTGCACCTCGTCGGAGACGATCAACGCCGCGATCAAGGGCTTCGCCGACGCGGGCAGTGACGGCATCATCCAGTTCTCCACCGGCGGCGCGGAATTCGGTTCCGGCCTGGGCGTGAAGGATATGGTCACCGGGTCGGTCGCGCTGGCCGAGTTCGCGCACGTGATCGCGGCGAAATACGACGTCACCATCGCGCTGCACACCGACCACTGCCCCAAGGACAAGCTGGACAGCTTCGTGCGTCCGCTGATCGCGATCTCGCAGGAGCGCGTCAACGCCGGGCTGCCGCCGCTGTTCCAGTCGCATATGTGGGACGGTTCCGCGATCCCGATCGACGAGAACCTCGAGATCGCCAAGGAACTGCTCAAGGCCGCCACGGCCGCGAACATCATCCTCGAGGTCGAGATCGGTGTCGTCGGCGGCGAAGAGGACGGCGTCGAGGCCGAGATCAACGACAAGCTCTACACCTCGTCCGAGGATTTCCAGAAGACCATCGACGCGCTCGGCGCGGGCGAGAACGGCAAGTACCTGCTGGCCGCCACCTTCGGCAACGTGCACGGTGTGTACAAGCCGGGCAACGTGGTGCTCAAGCCGGAGGTGCTCGCCGAGGGGCAGCGCGTCGCGGCCGAGAAGCTGGGCCTGGGAGCCGACGCGCAGCCGTTCGATTTCGTCTTCCACGGCGGCTCGGGCTCGCTGAAGTCGGAGATCGAGGACTCGCTGCGCTACGGCGTGGTGAAGATGAACGTCGACACCGACACCCAGTACGCCTTCACCCGGCCCATCGCCGGACATATGCTCGCCAACTACGACGGCGTGCTGAAGATCGACGGCGAGGTCGGCAACAAGAAGGTCTACGACCCGCGTTCGTACCTGAAGAAGGCCGAGGCGGCCATGACGGCGCGCGTTCTCGAGGCGTGCAATGATCTGAAGTCCGCGGGACGGTCGATCAGCGCCTGACCCCTTCTCAACCTCTCGGGGGCCCGAGCTCATGAGTTTGGATGTGCGCGTGCTCGGGCCTGTCCGGTTGTTCGTCGGCGGTGAGCCGGTGGCGGTCGGCGGGCCCAAGCCACGGGCTTTGCTCGCCGCGCTGACCGTCAACCGACGGCGCGCGGTGTCCTCGTCCGCACTGGCCGACATGGTGTGGAACGAGGAACCACCGGATTCCTACTCGGCCAGCCTTCAGGTGTTCGTCTCGAATATTCGTAAGGCGCTGCGTAATTCGGGGGTCGATCCGGCGCAGGTGCTGCGCACCGAATCCTCCGGCTACCGGCTCGAGATTCCCGAGTCCGCCTGCGATATCGGACGTTTCGAGGCCGCGCGTGATGCCGCCGCCAAATGCGCGGAGGCGGGCGACAACGCGGGCGCCTCGCAGCTGTTCGGCACCGCGCTACGCGAATGGAGCGGCCGGGCGCTGGCGGATCTGGCCGGCCTGCAATTCGCCGACGGTTTCGCCACCGCGATGGACGAGGAGCGGCTGCTCGCCGCCTCCGCCCGTATCGACGCCGAGATCGCCTGTGGGCGCGCGTCCTCGGTCATCGGGGAACTGGTCTCGATCACCGGTGAACATCCGCTGCGCGAGCCGCTGTGGGCGCAGCTGATCACCGCGCTGTACCTGTCGGGCAGGCAGGCCGACGCCCTCGACGCGTGCCGCCGCCTGCGCACCGTGCTCGCCGAGGAACTCGGCATCGATCCGAGCCCGCCGCTGGTGGAACTCGAACAGCGGGTTCTGCGCCAGGAACCGTTGAACACCGTGGAACTCAAGCGGTCCGAGCGGCTGGCCGCGGCCATGACCGAAACCGTCACCGAGATGCCGCGTTCGGTGCGCGCGGGCCAGTTGCGCATGGCGGACGGCCGGGCGCTGGTGATCGGTCAGAACGGAATGCGCATCGGGCGCATGACCGACAACGATCTGGTCCTCGACGACCCCAAGGCCAGCCGGTACCACGCGCACATCATGCCGAGCCGGGCCGGTCTGCTCATCAAGGATCTGCATTCGGCCAACGGCGTGTACGTCAACGAGGAGGCGATCGAGAGCGGCGCGCTGCTCGCCGACGGTGACGTCATCCGGATCGGCGCGACCGTGCTCACCTTCCAGGCGATGTCCTGAGCCGTTCGCTCAGCAGGCGACGCCGTCCCCGTCCGGGTCGAGCAGTCGCGAATATCCCGGCTGGCCCGCGTACAGCGGCCATCTGCCGTCGTTGATCACCTGGGTGCAGTTGGTGTAGTACCGCGTCGGCGCGTCGTCCTCCGATGCGGGCGGGGGGACATTGGAACCTTTGGGCCCCGGACGGTAGCTCGGGGGTGGACTGTCCTCGTGCGGCCGCGATACCGCGACCGCGGAGTGGGGATCGGCGGCGGCCGCCACCGGCGCCGATCCCATTCCAAGGGCGATGAGCCCTAGTGTCCCGGCGGTGGCGAGTACGCGACGACGATTTCCTGAAGTGTTCACGTCATCCATCGTGCGCTTCGAACGCCGCCGTGGCACGTCCTATTCGCAGGCGATGCCGTCGCCGTCGCGATCGAGATGCGGTGCGCGGCCCGTTCCGAAACTCACGGCGACGTCTCTCGGCAGCAATGTGGCACCCGCTCCGAGACGTACTCGGGCTCGTGTCGCAATCCTCATCGTGACGCATCCTGAACATCGGCGGGTGCGCGAAAAACGCTGGCCCGCAATGAATATGTGCCCCGAATCGGTTCTGTGCCGAATCGGTCGACGCTGCCTCCCGGTGACGGGAGTGGTCGCGAAGAAGAGGCTAGCAGCGCCCTCGGCATCCGATCAGCAAAATGCCGCAACCGATTCCGAATCATGTTCGAACAGTGACCTTGCGGGGTAACGGCTTCCGGCTCGTAGGCCGTGCCGAAAGCGATTACCCGCTCGGTCGCCGGTGCTCCGGGTAGGGTTCGGGCGCGAAACGACATGTGACCGATACGAGAGGACAGCTGTGGGCGGACGGATCGTGACGGCGCTCGGCGTGGTTGTATTCGGCGCCGGTGCCTTGACCTGCGTCGATCATCCGATATCGGCGGCGCGGCCCGAACCGGGTCTCGCGACCGGGAGCGGCCCGTGCGCGAGTGATCCGGTACCCGCGCACGAGGATCTCGTTCCCGAGACGGTCGAGGTCCCGATTCCGATTCCGGTGATCACCGTACTTCCGCCGCAGCCTCCGGAATCCGTTCCGACGCGCGTGCGTACCGAACTGCCCGCCGACCCCTGCGTCGACCCGTGCCCGGATCTCACCAACGGGCCGACACCGCCGCCCGGCCTCGCCCAGCAACTCGGCGTCCCCGAAATCCTCTTGTCGCCGCAGCCTTTCCATTTCGCGGTCCCCGGACCCGGCCCCGATGCTGGAACGGTGCCACCACCGCCGCCACGGGTCGAACCCCCGACCGAATCCGCGCCCGGCTCGCCCGAGCCGCTCGCGCCGCGTTTCACCTCGGTCCGCGAGGTGGCCAAACTGACCGGCGCGAATTCGGTGAACCGCACCGACAAGCGCTGGCAGGTCGACGGCACCGATCTCGGGATCATGTGGGAGAGCGCGCCGGGACAGATCGCCACCGCCTTCGGTGACACCGTCGGGCGCGGCTTCCATCCGCCCGGGGGCATGGGCGGCGACTGGCGCAGCAACGTCCTCGCCTTCAGCACCGACCGCGATCTGTCCGACGGCATGACCTACGACAGCATGGTCACCGACGGTCGCTGTCACGCGGCCGAAGTCCTCTCCAGCCGAAAACTCGACAATGTGGAGATCACCACGATCCCGACGTCGGGTTTCGCCCTCGGCGAGCGGCAGTACCTGAGCTATATGTCGATGCGCACCTGGCACGGCGTCCCCGGCACGTTCTTCACCAACTACGGCGGTATCGCCTATTCCGACGATCAGGGTCAGACCTGGACCAAGGATCCGCACGCGCGTGGGACAACATCTTCGGACTGGCGAATTTCCAAGTGAGCGCGATGGTTCCGCACGGCGACCACGTCTACATGTTCGGCACCCCGAACACCCGGCTCGGTTCGGTCGGACTGGCCAGGGTCGCGAAGGATCAGATTCTCAACACGACCGCGTATCAGTACTGGGTCGACGGGACATGGACCCCGGTCGGCGGATTCGCCGCCGCGACCCCGATCGTCGACGCGCCCGCGGGTGAGCTGTCGGTGCGCTACGACGCCGATCGCGGAGTCTGGCAGATGAGCTATCTCGACACCGCGAAAGCGGCCATCGTTGTACGCGAGTCGAATTCGCCGCAGGGCGGATGGTCGCCGAGCACGCCGACGGTGACCATCGCCGATCACGCCGAGCTGTACGGCGGATTCATCCATCCGTGGTCGACGGGCCGGGATCTCTACTTCACCATTTCGACCTGGAGCGACTACAACGTCTACCTGATGCACGCGACGCGCGCCGAATGAGCGCGCGTCGCAGCGAGTTCCGTGGCTAGGAGAACCTGACCTCGGCCACCGCGCGTCCGAACAGCTTGCGCCCCAGCGATGTTCCGCTCAACGAGATGACACCGGTGCGCGTCGCCGGATCGAGGGATTTGATCTTGCCCTGGAATTCGACGGTCGTCGCCGCGTCCGCGCTGACCGGGACGAACCCCGCGAAACGCACGCTGAACTTCGTGATCGCGGTGGGATCGCCGAGCCAGGTCGACAGGTAGTCGGCGGCCAAGCCCATGGTGAGCAGACCGTGCGCGACCACCGTCGGCAGGCCGACCAGTTGGGCGGCGCGATCGCTGAAGTGGATGGGGTTCGGATCACCGGCGACGCCCGCGTAATTGGCGAGATCGCCTCGGGTCACCCGCGCGGAACCGGCGGGCAGCGCCTGGCCGGCGGTCAGCTTCTCGAAATCGGGAAGTGTGTGCACGCGAAGGGGTTCCGGCGCGGTGACCGGCGGCGTGACCGCCGTCGTGTCGGGGGGTAGTTCGACCAGCGGGTCGTTCGCGGCCAGTCCCGAGGGGCGATCGTGCATGAACACGCTCTCCACGGCGTCGACCAGATTCGGGTCGACCTCGGCGCCGCGGCGGGCGACGATCGTGGTCGACCCGACCTGCGCGACCTCGCCGCGCTGATTGGTCATCACGAATTTGACGTGGATGAAATCGTTGTCGCTGAACTGACGCAGCGACTCGATCCTGATCTCGGTACTGATCCGGTCGCCCGCCAGGATCGGCCGGTGCAGTTCGAAGACCTGATCGGTCTGCAACACCTGCGACAGGTCGTAATCGGTCAGCACGGTGTCGAGCAGGGCGCGAGTACACGCCGTCCCGATCACCGAGACGAAGGTCGGCGGCGCGACGACATTGCCGTGACCGAGCGCACGCGCGTCGGACTCGTTCTGGTGCGCGCCATGTAGATTCTGTACCGCCCGCGCGAACTCGCGCACCTTCTCGCGGCCGACCACATAGTGGTCGCGTACTCGAAAACGTCGTCCCGCTATCGCTGCCGTCTGCCCGCACGTGGCGGTCTCCGGCTGCGCGATTGTTTGCTCCGTGCCCATGATCCGGGTGATGCTACTGCGCTCGACACGGCATTGACCAGGCATCTGTGACGATCACAACCCCGCATGCACCCGGCCCGTGGGGTATCACCGTACGAGGCGAGGCACACGTAAGGCCCTGGACCTGGGCGATTGTCCATCTGGGGTGGAACCCGCGGCGCGGCATCGCGGTGTGCCGGAGTGTTCCGTCCAACACTCATATCCTCGGCAAACGGGACAGCCGCGATCCGCGCGCGGCCCACACCGCCGCTCCTGAACTGGGCAAACGTGAGCGCCGCTGTACGCACGCGGCCGATGCCGCGCCGCCCGGTGTGCACCTCGGAAGGTCGAGTTGTGCCGTCTCGTCGGGCGACGGTTCGTGACGAAGACGCCGTGTGAAGAGACGGCAGGTCGGGCAGGCACGGGAGGTGGTGTCGCGACTCGACACCACCGCCCGTTTCGTCACGGTGTGCCGGTGCTCGGGTCGCACACCTTCCAGCCGGCGTCGGTGCGCTCCAGGTCGAACGTTCGCGCCGACCGGTTCGTCGGATCGGCGTCGGTATACACGGTGGCCTGCGCGATCGCGGTATCGCCGGTGATCGAGATCTTGTCCACGCTGTCGACCACGGGGATGTTCTTGCGCTCCATCGACAGCCGGTGCACGCCCGCGAACTGCTGTTCGGGGAGTCCGACGTAGAAATCGTGCAGGGGACCGCAGGTACTCGTGCGCAGCGTCGCCAGATCGCCGTCGCGCAACGCGTCGGTGTATTCGCCGATAGCGGCGCGCACGGCCGATTCCGGCGAACTGTCCGACGAACCGACGAAGGAGAACGCGATCGCGACGAGTACCGCGATCAGCACCGCCGCCGCCGCGCCGACCGCCAACAGCCACCGCGTCGACTTGCCGCCGCCCGCCGCCGGTTCGACCGGAGCGGGTTCGGCGGGCGGTTGGGCGGGGGGCGCGATCCGCTGCGGCGAGGCCATCGGTCGCGGCTGCGGCGGATACGTTCCCCGCCCGGCGTTCGTCGACTGCACGGGCAAGGTCATCTGGACGTCCGCGGGCGACGGAGCCTTCGGCACCGAGGGGCGCTGCGTGGCGGGCGGTCGCGGCGGTGTCGGCCTGGTCTGCTCGACGTCGTCGTATCCGCCCGGACCCTGCGGACCCGACGGCCCCTGTGGTCCCTGCGGACCCGAGGGCCCCTGCTGACCCGGCTTCTTCGGGCCCGGCGCGGGCCGCGGCGTCGTGGGCGGCCTGGACAGCGGACCCTGCCGAGGCGGCACCACACGGTCGGTGCCCGGTCGCTGAATCCGCTGCGTCGCCTGCTGATCCGGCGGAACCTGGATCGGCATGGCCATGGTCGGCGGGTCGACCGGATTCGTCACGATCGGCATGGCGACGGTTTTGTCGTCGGAGCCGGGAACGGGTCCGCCCTGACGCGCATCCCCGGGCTGCCCCGTGGGTTTCGATCCCGCCGCTTCGGTCGCCGCAGCGCCCCGAGCATCCGATTTCGCCTCGGTTCCGGCCCGACCCGCCCGATCATCCGTGGATTTCGCGTCATCCGGCCGAACCGCGGGGGCGGTGCCCGCGGGAACGATCCGCATCACCACGGTCTTGTCACCGGCTCCGTCGTCCACGGAATCCCGCGCCGCTTCGCCGGGTCCTGCGCCCTGGTTCTCCGTGGGCACGCGACCGCCACCGGGCCCGTCCCGGCGTTCGTCCGCGCCGGGTGTCCCGAGGATCTCGCTACGCCGGAACACGGTGGTCTTCGCACCGGCCGCCGCGTCATCGGACGGCCCGGCCGCCACCGTCTCGGACCCGACGGTATCGGTTTCGGCCGCGCCGCCTTTCGTACTGTCGCTCGCGGTATCCGCCGCCGACCCGACGGACTCACCACGCCGAATCACCGCCGTTTCGGCGTCGCTCGCCGCGGTTTCGGCCGGTTTCGAGCCACCGGCGGTTTCGGCCGGACGCGAGCCACCTGAGGCTTCGCCCGAACGGGAGTCACCAACGGCCGCGCCCGACGCGGCCGCACTCGCCGCCGCGGAAACGCTCGTCCCCGAATCCGGCTTCGCGGTACCGGTCTCCCCGCTCGTCTCCGTCGAAGCGGGACGATTACCACTCGGAGTGGTAGGGGTCGCGGTGCTGCCCGTGCCGGAAGCGGTCGTGGCAGCCGGCGCTGTAGCGCCCGCCTTGATCGCCGCCTCCCGGGCCGGATCGCTTGTCCCGTGGGCAGCCGAAGAGGCTGGAATCCCCGACCCGGGGCCGCCGGAGCGCGCGGGATCGTTCGGCCGGGGGGTGTTCGAGGGTGCCGATGTGCTCGCCCCGGGGGCACCAGGCGCTGGATCGTTCGTACCGGCGGCATCCGAGGGTGCCGAAGTGCCCGACCCGGGAACCTTCGAGGGCGTCGGGGTGCTCGTCCCGGTTCCGCCCCCCGCCGGGGTGCCCGTCTCGGGGGAGTTCGGGGGCGTTTGTCGCGCTGTCCCGGCACCGGCGGTCACCGGGGTACCGGTCTGCTCCTCGCCGCTCGTGCCGGACGAGTCGGAGCGGTTGCCACTCGGTGTGGACGCCGCGCCGCCTTCCGCGCTCGAGGTGGTTGCGGTCGGCTTCGACGGACCATTCGCGCCCTTGGCGGGAGCGGAGAAAGGCTTCGTCGCGGTGCTGTCCGGGTCGGAAGCGGTGGCGGCTCGCGCTGCCGAACCACTCGTACCCGTGGCCGGGGCCACGGATGGTTCTCGGCCATCGGCTGCGGAATCCGTCGCGCCCGTGGTCCCGGGACCGCTCGCGTCGGAAGCGGGCGCGGTTGGCCGCGCGGAGCCGCTATCCGGAGTACCCGAGGCCGGTTTACTTCCCTTCGAACCGTCGGCGGCTGATGACGCGGGATCCTTCGCACCCGCACCCGCACCCGGCGACGCCGCCGTCGAACCGGCCGCGCCAGAAGCGGTAGGCCCACTGCGGCCGGCGATCTTCGCGTCCGGCGCGACTTCGCGTCCGGCCGGAGCCGTTCCGCGATCCGATTGCCCTGCCGCGCCGGCCACGTCGCGCGGACCTTCGGCGGCTTCCCGCCCGGTCCGAGCATCGCCGGACCCGGTACCAGCGGCCTCCTCGGACGGACCGCGCTGTCTCGCCGCCGCATTCGAGGAATTCGCGCTATCGGCCCGGTTGCCGATCCCGGGCCGGGCACCTATACCCGCAGCCCCACCGATGCTCGCCGCAGCACTGGCGGCCGCGGAACTCGCGCTGCCACCGCTCACACTGCCACCTGTGTCGCTGCCACCGGTCGCGCTCGCACCGCGCGCATTGGCACCTGCCGTGCCGACATTGCTCGCGCGGCTACCGGTCGCACCGACACCGCTCGCGCTGCTACCGGAGGTGCCACCACCGGCTGCGCCCACACTGCTCGATTCAGCGCGCGCCGACGCTGTCGGCCGACTCGCCGCCGACTCGCCCCCGGCGACCCCGGACGTTTCGGAAGCCTTGTCCGACACGGAATTCCGCGCCTGCGAAGTCGCCCCCAGCGGTTGCCGCCGGAATACGGTCGGTTCGTCGTCGGCAGCGTCGTCGGCCGCGCGCACCTCCGCGCGACTCGCGGCGGCCGCACCGGCCGTGGCAGACAAACCGGAATTCGTCGCGCCGCCGGCCGCGGCCTGACCGCCCTTCGCGCTGTTCGCGGCGTTTTTCACCGGAGCGTCCGCACTGGAGTCCCCGGTACCGGCCGAAGTCGTCGACGTGCCCGCGGTCGAAGTCGCCGATGACTTCGCGCCGTCGTCGGCCCGTGCCGATTCACCCGATCCGGTCGAGGAGTTCTTTCCTGCCGCCGCGCCCGCGCTCGCCGCGCTCCCGCCGCCCGATGTCGCGGACGCGGCGGATGACGGCTCCGCCGGGGTGTCCTCGCGTGCCTTCTCGGCTCCCGCGCTACCGCGCGCCGCATTCTTCTCGTCGTTCGGGTCGGACACCTACTACCCCTCGGCTCGGGCGAATCAGTTGAACTCGACGGCCAGCCTAATGGCCGGGACCGACCGGGGTCCCCAATAGATCGCGACACTATGCGCAGGTTGTTATCGGACTGTTGGCGTTCGGCCCCCCGCGCTGTGACCGGAGGTCCGAACTCGGCTCGATGCGGCCCCGGATCGGGATCCGAGCGCCGCGCACAGGTCGGGGAAATCGCGGGCGCGCGGCCGGGTGCAAGAATGAAACCCATGACTTCGTTCGGTGATCTGCTCGGACCCCAGCCGGTGCTCCTGCCCGAAAATCTCGATGCGGAGGCGGCGCTGCTCGACAAGGTCGACCCGGTGCAAGTCGCGGCCGACCACCCCGCCGCGTCGATCGCGTGGGCCCATCTCGCGGAGGCCGCGCTGACCCGCGGCGGCGCCGTCGGGTCGGACCCGGTGGTCAACCACGACATCGTCGCCGCCTACGCGTTCGCGCGCACCGGCTACCACCGCGGACTCGACCTGCTGCGCCGCAACGGCTGGAAGGGTTTCGGCCCGGTGCCGTGGAGTCACGAGCCCAATCAGGGGTTCCTGCGCTGTGTCGGCGCGCTGGCCAGGGCGGCCCGTGCGATCGGTGAGTCCGAGGAATACGCTCGCTGCCTGGATCTGCTGGAGGATTGCGATCCGCGCGCCGCGGCGGAACTCGGACTGGACTGAGTACGGCGGCACGCGATGACGCGATGACGGCGCGCCGCCCGACGACGCGAGGGTTCGACGCCGGTGCGCGCCTCGTACGCGAGAGCGGCAAGAAACGTTTGCGCGGCTCGTGGGCGCGGCTTCGGCTCTCGGCCCTGCCGATCGTGCAGTGCTCGCTCGGCGCCGCGCTCGCGTGGTTCGTCGCGCATACCGTCATCGGCCATCCGCAGCCGTTCTTCGCCCCGACCGCGGCGGTCGTCTCGATCGGCATCTCGTTCGGCGCGCGACTTAAGCGGTCGGTGGAACTGGTCGTCGGCGTGGCCGTCGGGATCGGGATCGGCGATCTGTTCATCAGCAACGCGGGCACCGGGGTGTGGCAGATCGCCCTGGTGGTCGCGGTGGCAATGGCGCTGGCCGTCTTCCTCGACGGCGGGTCGATCATCACCATCCAGGCCGCGGGTTCGGCGGTGCTGGTCGCGACCTTGCTGCCGCCCACGGCCGGTGTCGGGTTCTCCCGCATGATCGACGCGCTGGTCGGCGGTCTGGTCGGGGTGGTGATGGTCGCGGCGATTCCGCTGCATCCGGTGCGTCGGGCCCGCGATCACGCCGCGGCCATCCTCACGGTGATGGGGACGGCGTTGTCCGAGGCCGCGGACGGTCTGCTGGAACAGGATCAGGACAAGATCCGCAAGAGCCTGAGCGAGATGCGCGCGACGCAACCGCAGATAGACGCGCTGCGTTCCTCGTTGGAGGGCGGGCGCGAGATCAGCAGGATCTCCCCGCTGTACTGGAATTCCCGTGCCCGCCTGGAACGTATCCGCTCGGCGGCGGACCCGCTCGACAACGCGGTCCGCAATACCCGCGTGCTACTGCGTCGTTCGCTGACGCTGGTGAACGACGACGAGATTCTCGACCCGAGGGTGATCGACGAGGTGGAGCGTCTCGCCGACGCGGTCGATGTGGTGCGCAGGATGATGCTCGCCGACCCGGGCGAACAACCGGACCGGGCCGAGGCGGCGCGGGTGCTGCGCTCGGTCGCGAAGGGCGCGCGGCCCGAACTCGTCGCGGGCGCCGGACTTTCGGCGCACGTGGTGTTCGCGCAGTTGCGGTCGATCGTGGTCGATCTCATGCAGGTCTGCGGCATGAAACGTATTTCGGCGATGGCGCTGCTGCCCCCGACCGTCCCGAATCCGCATGTGCGACCTGAGGAATGATCACCCGACTACTCGGTCGGATCCCGGCGCGGGCCGAGCGTGTCAGCGGGTGGGGCGATGATCTTCGCGTAGTCCGGTACTCGTGTCGGTGTCGGACCCGGTCGATAATCTCGACTCGTGACCGGGAGCTACGAGGGGTTTCACGGTCGGAAGGCTTCGCGCGAGCGGCGAAGGCGCACCGGATATCCGGTGGACGGAGGCGCTCGTGAGAAGGAGGTGGCCCGGTCCTGTGCCGGACCGGGCCACCGAAACTCACAGCCAGAATCGGGTCAGATAATTGCCGTAGTCCGACCAAATGCGTGGCACTCCGGATAATTCGAACAGCGCGTAGACCGCGTCGAAGAACACATTGTTGATGGCGGGGGTCCACAGCAGCGCGAAGACGATCAGCATTCCGAACGGTTTGAACTGATCGAGCGAGCGTCGGGTCTCGTAACTCAGCGACGGTTCCAGCACCCCGTACCCGTCGAGTCCCGGAATCGGCAGACTGTTCAGCAATGCCGCGGTGACCTGGAGGAACGCGAGGAAACTCAGCCCGAACCAGAACGCGGGATGCGATGTCGCGCTGCCGAAGAGTTCCACGATCACCAGCAGGATGATCGCGCACACCGCGTTCACGGCCGGACCGGCTCCGCTGACGATGCGCTGGACGCGCGCACTGAAATTATGGGTGTGCACGTAGACGGCACCGCCGGGCAATCCGATTCCGCCGAGTGCGATGAAGACGATCGGCAGCACGACCGACAGCAGCGGATGCGAATACTTCAGCGGATTCAGCGTGAGATATCCGCGCAGTTCCACTTCGTGATCGCCTGCGCGCCAGGCGATATAGGCGTGCGCGAATTCGTGCAGGCACAGCGAGACGATCCAGCCCGCCACGACCATGACGAACACGCCGATCTTGGCGCGGGTCGAGTCGAGGTCGGCGCCCCACGCGAGTACCCCGCCGAGCACGGTGATCGCGACGACGAGCAGGAATACGGGGCTCGGGCGCACCGCGCCGCGGCCGAGGCGCTGTTTCGCGTAAGGATTGTTCATCTCACCAGGTACCAGGATTCGTGATGTCGGTAGAAGGTCGAACGGGGGACCGGTCGCTCGGTCCGGATGCCGTCCCTCGTCACCACCGCGCCCGGAGTGCCGAGTTGCGCTGCCCTGCCCTCGACCCAGGTCCGTTTGCGGATCCCCCTGCGGACTGCCGCCCGCACCCCCGGAAGATACAGGGTGGGTGAGATCTGCATGGTCCTGACCTTGCCGGTGAACAGCAGGGTGTCGTCGACGTAGGCCTCGCCCTCCAGTTTGGCGTCGTCGACGCCGGTGATGGTGGCGCGACCGACCAGGACGGTGCCGGTGTCGTCGCGGATCAGCGGGGTCTCGGTGGCGCGGCCCTCGATGGCGCGTTTCGCGGCCGCGTTCCCGGTTCCGGTCTGGTAGGCGCGGGAACCGTAGGTCTTGTCGATCGGGACGTAGCCGATCTCGACGTGCAGTCGTTCCGTTTTCATCAGATGGGTGAGAACCCCGGCGAGCGCGGCGTCCTCGCCCAGCACGATGAGCCGGGGCAGACTGTCGGCCGCGAGGACCGGCAGTAGCTCGTCGATCACGGAAGTCGCTGGGACGGCGGCTGTTTGGGTTGTCGGCACCGCGGCGAGGGCGATCGGAACGGGTACGCCGTCGCAGCGGAGAACGTGAGTACTCAAACCGCCGTGCACCCTCCTCGGTCCGGCCGACACACCCGTCGGCCTGCTCACCACTTCCGGGCGAACCCGGCGTCGTGGCTCGCTCCGTGCCCAACCATAGCCCTGTTGATGTGGAGGTGTCGGTGCCGCGGCACCCGATACGTTCCGGGGCGCTCGGAGGGTATCGGCTAAAATGAGCTACCGGCCACCTCCTCCAGACGGGTAGGTAGCTGCAACACGTCCGTGTTGCGCCCCCAAACGTAGGAGACAAACCATGCCGGCAATCGTCCTGATCGGCGCCCAATGGGGCGACGAGGGCAAGGGCAAAGCGACCGATCTGCTCGGTGGCCGCCTGCAATGGGTTGTCCGCTACCAGGGTGGCAACAACGCGGGGCACACCGTGGTCCTGCCCAACGGTGACAAATTCGCGCTGCATCTGATCCCGTCCGGAATCCTGACCCCCGGTGTCACCAATGTGATCGGCAACGGCGTCGTGGTCGATCCGGGCGTGCTGCTCGCCGAACTGGCCGGGCTGGAAGAGCGCGGGGTCGACACCTCCGGCCTGCTGCTCTCCGCCGACGCGCACCTGATCATGCCGTACCACGTGGCCATCGATAAGGTCACCGAACGCTTCCTCGGTAACAAGAAGATCGGCACCACCGGCCGCGGTATCGGCCCGTGCTACCAGGACAAGGTCGCCAGGGTCGGGGTCAGGGTCGCCGACGTGCTCGACGAGAAGATCCTCACCCAGAAGGTCGAGGCCGCGCTCGAGTTCAAGAACCAGGTGCTGGTCAAGATCTACAACCGGCGCGCGCTCGACCCGCAGCAGGTGGTCGATGAGGTGCTGGAGCAGGCCGAAGGGTTCAAGCACCGCATCGCCGACACCCGCTTGCGGATCAACGAGGCACTCGAACGCGGCGAGACCGTGCTGCTGGAGGGTTCGCAGGGCACCCTGCTCGACGTCGACCACGGCACCTACCCGTATGTGACCTCGTCCAACCCGACCTCGGGCGGCGCGGCGGTCGGCTCGGGCATCGGACCCAACAAGATCAACACGGTGCTCGGCATCCTGAAGTGCTACACGACCCGCGTCGGCTCGGGACCGTTCCCGACCGAGCTGTTCGACAACTTCGGCGAATTCCTCGCCAAGAACGGCGGCGAGGTCGGCGTGACCACCGGGCGCGCACGGCGCTGCGGTTGGTTCGACGCCGTGATCGCCCGCTACGCGACCAGGGTCAACGGCATCACCGACTACTTCCTCACCAAACTGGACGTGCTGTCGGGCCTGGACACCGTCCCGATCTGCGTCGCCTACGAGATCGACGGCGAGCGCGTCGAGCAGATGCCGACCACGCAGACCGATTTCCACCACGCCGTCCCGATCTTCGAGGAGATGCCGGGCTGGTGGGAGGACATCTCCGCGGCCCGCACCTTCGAGGAGTTGCCCACCAACGCCCGCGCCTACGTGGCTCGGCTGGAGGAGTTGTCGGGCGCTCGGATCTCCTGCATCGGCGTCGGCCCGGGCCGGGACCAGACCATCGTCCGCCACGACGTCCTGGGCTGACACGCTCCCGCGCACGCACCGGCCGAGGCGACAACACGCCTCGGGGGTCGGGCGAGCGAGGTTGCGCGCGTAGGAGAAACCGCGCGTTCGCTCGCGGGTAACCGGAGGCGTGCCCGTCGGTGTCGGTCGCGGCTTCGGCGAACCGTTTGCGCGCGTTCGGAGTTCGCGGATGTGATCGATCGTGCACTGCGAAGACCTACGATTGACCCATGGCTCGGAACTGGCCGATGATCGAGCGCGAGACCGAGTTCGACGCCCTTCGGTCCGCGCTGGACGGCCGCGTCCATGTCGGCGCCGTACTGACCGGCGATGCCGGAGTGGGGAAGACGACGCTGGCCAGGAAGGCCACCGCGGCGGTGGGCGGAAATATCCGGTGGGTGGCGGGCACCGAATCGGCCCGCGGCATCCCCCTCGGTGTCTTCGCGCACATGGTCGGTGTCTACACCGCGCACGATCCGGTGACCTTCATGTCCGCCGCCCGCGAGGCGCTGCTCGCCGAGGGGCACACCACCATCGGCGTCGACGACGCGCATCTGCTCGACCAACTCTCGGCCACCCTATTGCTGCAACTGGCCATCGACAGGGCCGCGCATATCGTGGCGACGGTACGCAGCGGTGTGCAGGTTCCCGACGCGGTCACCTCGTTGTGGAAAGACGGTCACCTGCTGCGCATCGACCTGGGACCGTTCACCCAGCGGCAGAGCGTCGAATTGGTGGAATCCATGCTCGGCGGGCAGCTCGAGGGTTTCACCGCCAACCTCATGTGGGAGTCCTCGGCCGGAAACGCGCTGTTCCTGCGGCATTTGGTGGAGGGCGCGCTGGAAGCGGGCACCCTGCGCCAGGTGAACGGGGTCTGGCAGTTGCGCGGCCGGGCCGCGGTCACCTCCGAACTCGCCGCGCTGCTGGAGGACCGGGTCGAGCAGCTGCCCGATCCGGTGCTGAGAGTGCTGGAACTGCTCACCTTCTGCGAACCCATCGATATCGACATACTCGCCGAACTGGCGGGCGAGGAGGCCGTCGAATCGGCCGAAACCCGCGGTCTGATCAGGGTTGTGGAGCACTCACACCGGTTGATCGTGCGCTACAACCATCCGCTGTTCGGCGAGGTGATCCGGCGCAGACTCGGCGTCGCCTCGGCCCGGCGGCTGCGCGGGCGGCTGTATTCCTCGCTCAAGGAACGTCCGATCAAATCCGCCGCCGACCGGATCCGGCTGGCCGAATTGGCCTTGGACAGCGACAGATCCGCTGATCTCGAACTCTTCGAGGCGGCCGCCGCCGATGCCATCCACCTGGCGAATCTGCCGCTCGGCGAACGTTTCGCGCGCGCCGCCGTGGAACGTCGCGGCGGCGTCGAGGCCGCGGATCTGCTCGCCCGCGCACTGCTGTGGCAGGGGCATCGGATCGAGGCCGAACGCACCCTGGCCGGTTTCGACCCCGACCGACTCGACGAGGTGCAACTGGTCCGCTGGGGCAGCACCCGGGTGTCGAACCTGTTCTGGGCGGTGGGCGACGCCGACCGCGCCGACGAGGTCCTCGCCCAGGTCCGGGCGAAAGTGCAGCATCCCAAGAGCGTGCTCATGCTGACCGCGCTCGCCTCCGCCTGCGAGGTCAACGAGAACCGGTTGGCGGACGCCTACGCCGACGCCGAATCGGTGATGACATCCCACGGCGCGCCGAGATGGGCGGTCTGGTGGGCTTCCTTCGGCGGCGGTCTGGCCCTGGCGCTGATGGGCAAGGCCGAGGCGGCGCGCACGTACGTGGCGCGCGGACACGAGGTGGAAGCGGAGATCGACGGGCTCAACCGGTTCATCTCCACCCACGCCGAGGTACTCGCGCTGACGCTGTCCGGTGAGCTGGAAGCCGCCAAACGTTGCGCGGCGGGATATTTCGACTATTCGGCGCCGGGTCAGTATCTGGCCTGGGGATTGTCGAAGATCTTGCAGGGCACGGCCGACGTCGCCCGAGGTCGGTTCCCGGACGGGATCGAACATCTGGAACAGGCACTGGCCGCCCTCGCGACCGAGGGTGCGGCGGCCTGGATGATTCCGGCGAGAATTCGCCTGGCCGAGGCGTATTCGGCGCTCGGCCGAGCGGATGACGCCGCCGAATCCATTCGCGAGGCCGCAGCCCACGGCGGCAGGCATTCCGCGGTGTACGAACCGCAACTCGATATCGCCCGTGCCGTCCACGCCGGTGCGGAGGGGAGTGTCAGCGCGGCCATCCGATCGGCGATGTTCGCCGCCGACTCCGCGGGCCGCTCCCGGCAGTACGCCATCGAAGCGATGGCCCTGCACACCGTCGCCCGATTCGGTGACAGTTCCGTCGCGGGCCGACTCGCCGATCTCGCGGCCCGGGTGGACGGACGACTCGTGCGGGCCCAGGCCGAACACGCGATGGCACTCGCGGCCCAGGACGGCACCGGATTGGATACCGTCGCCGCCGAATTCGAGGCGATGGGCGCGCTGCTCTCGGCCGCCGACGCCGCGGCCCAGGCCGCGTCCGCGCACGAACGCGCCGGTGACCGTCGCCGACTGCTCGAATCCGCCGCGGTCGCCAACCGCCTCGCCGCGGCCTGCGGCGGCGCGAGCACCCCCGCCCTGCGCCGAGCCGCACAACCCCTTCCCCTCACCGCCCGCGAGCGCGAGATCGCGAACCTCGTCGCTGCCGGTCTGTCCAACCGCCAGATCGCCGACCGCCTCACCGTCTCGGTCCGGACCGTCGAAGGCCACCTCTATCGCGCCTGCATGAAAATGGACGTCACCGACCGCGAA
This sequence comes from Nocardia noduli, assembly GCF_019038455.1. Classification (NCBI taxonomy): domain Bacteria; kingdom Bacillati; phylum Actinomycetota; class Actinomycetes; order Mycobacteriales; family Nocardiaceae; genus Nocardia; species Nocardia noduli. The sequence continues at coordinate 6,867 of NZ_JAFMPL010000088.1, read as the reverse complement.
TCCCTCGGCGCCTTCATGCGCGGCGAAGCCCCGGGCCGATCCGGGTGACGCCGCCGTCGAGGGCGTATACCGGGGGTTAGCTGGGCAGGCCGGGGCGGCGGCGGTTACGGTCGGCGGTAGCGAGCTGTGGAAAGGTGTGGACGCCTGTGCGTAAGTCGGCGATCGTCGGTGTGGTTCTGGTCGTGCTGGGGCTGGTAGGGGGATGTTCCGATACGTCGGGCACGCCGCGGCCGGTGGGTTCTCCCTCGGTCGTCGCGACCTCGGCGGCCCCGGCCGCACCGGATGCGGTGGAGCGCAATCTGCGGATCCGTCAGCGGTTGCTGGAACTCGGGTGCACCACCAACAGCTGTATCCAGGCGTACTTCGCGTGCATGGACGGCTACCTCAGCGGTGACGCGTGCGAGTTCTACCGTCAGCATCCGCCCGGCTGATCCGGCGCGAGGCCGCGACCTCAGAAGAGTGTGGGTTCGCCGAACCCCGGCGTGCGCTCGATTTCGAGGAGCCGCTGTTTGGTGGTGATCCCGCCCGGGGCGGAGAAACCGTGCAGCGCGTTGTCGGCGGCGAGCACCCGGTGGCACGGAATGATCAGCGGGATCGGATTGCGACCGAGCGCCTGCCCGACGGCCTGTGCCGCGCCCGGTGCGCCGACCCGATCCGCCACCTGCCCGTAACTGAGGGTGTGGCCGGGATCTATCGCGCGGGTCACGTCGTAGACCCGGCGGTGGAAATCGGGAATCGCGCTGGTGTCCAACGGTATCCAGCGCAGGTCGTCGAGTTCGCCCGCGAGGTGGGCCCGAATGCCCCGGACCGCTTCGGCGATGGGGCCGGTCGGTTCGGCCCGGTCGATCGCGTCGTCGCCGATCGCGCGTGTGATGTGCGCGAGCAGTGCCGCCGAATCGGTGTCGGGCAGTGCGAACCGGAAAACGGCGTCCCCGCTCCACGCGATGGCGCAGTCGCCGATCGCGGTATCGAAGAGCGCTGCCCGCCCAGGCAGCCGAGTGGAAACGCCCATGATCACAGTCTGCACGCGGGGTCCGACACGGTCGACGGCTGGTGCGATCGGGCGGGCGAGGTTCCGCCGCCGAACTCCTGTCGCGGCCGAGTCGGCGCGCTTCGTCCGGGCGCCGGAACCCTCGAGTGGCTGGCCGGTCGTGATGACAGCCGAGGAGACCAGTCAAGTCCAGTCAGGAAAACTGGCCTTGAATGTCCCACAGCTCGGATTCGACGCGGATCGCACCACGGCGCGTTCGGCCGCGCGGATCGACTCCGCGGCGACCTCCGCCGCTTCCGATCGGCTGCGGATCGCGGCGATATCGGCGTATTGCCGCTGTTCCTCGTAGTGCGAAGCGGAATCGTCCAGGAGGGGCCACGGCGCGCGGAACCGGTCGATCCGGAAGGCGGTGGCACCCGAACGCGGGGCGAAACGGTGGACGGCGTAGGCGAAGGCGGCGACGACGAGAAGGCTGAGCAGGGCGGTCATGTATTCAGAATGACCCCACTGGCCTTGCTTATAAATATCCAATCGGTGAATACTGGACCGTATGGTGACAAGAGTTATCGGTGCGACCAGTCTGGCGCGGGATCTGGGCCGCTGGCGCAGTGTGGACGAGGAAGGCGGGGAAACCTCGGCGAGCAGCCGTCGTTCCGCGCGTCCGGCCTATCTCGCGCTCGCCGAAGGCATCCGGTTGCTCATCCACGACGGCAGGGCACCACTGGGCGTGGCGCTGCCCAGCGAACGCGATCTGGCGGCGACGCTCGGCGTCAGCCGGACCACCATCACTTCCACCTATACGCTGCTGCGCGAACACGGTTACCTGATCAGCCGCCAGGGTTCGCGCAGCACGGTGGCGCTGCCGCCCGCGGTGCCACACGACGGAACCAAACCCGCCAGAAGTATTCTCGCGATGATGTCGCAGCCGGAGCTGACGACCATCGACCTGACCTATGCCGCGATGGCCGCTCCCAGGGAGATGCAGGCGGCGTATTCCGCCGCGCTGGAAGGTCTTCCGGCCTACCTGGGTACCCACGGTATGGATCCGGTCGGTGTGCTCGCGCTGCGCGAGGCCCTCGCCCGCCGCTACACCGAACGCGGTCTGCCTACCGAACCGGACCAGATCCTGGTCACCCTCGGCGCCCAGCACGGTCTGCGCCTGCTGCTCAATGTGCTGACCGCGCCCGCCGCGCGGGTGCTGATCGAACATCCGACCTACCCGAACGCCATCGAGGCCATTCGCGATGTCGGCGCCCGCCCCATCCCGGTGCCGCTGCTGCTGGAGAATCAGGAACGCGGCTGGGATCTCGACGGAATACGCAGCGCCGCAAGGCAAACCGCCGCGACGCTGGCCTATCTCGTCCCCGATTTCAACAATCCGACCGGCCTGCTGCTCGATGCCGACGGCCGGGCCGAACTGGCCGCCATCGCCAGGGAGACCAGGATGACGATCGTCATCGACGAATCGATGGTCGACCTGCGGCTGGACTCGACCCCCGCGCCGCCGCCGGTCGCCGCCTTCGCCAAGGGCGCGGAGATCGTCACCATCGGGTCGGCGTCCAAATCCTTCTGGGGCGGTCTGCGCGTCGGCTGGATTCGCACCAACCAGTCGCTGATCACCAAATTGCTCGGCATCCGCTCCACCGTCGACCTGGGCACGCCCGTCATGGATCAGCTCGCCACCGTGTACCTGCTGGCGAACGCCGACGGAATTTTGGACCGCCGCCGCGATCAATTGCGGTCCCAACGTGCGGCGATGCTGGAGACCCTGGCCGAAGAGCTGCCGGATTGGCGGGTCGGTGAGGGCGCGGGCGGGATGTCGCTGTGGGCGCAACTGCCTGCCCCGGTCTCGACGGCACTGGCGGCCACAGCGCCCAACTACGGCGTATTGCTCGCGGCCGGACCACGTTTCGGTGTGCAGGGTGCCTTCGAACGTTTCCTCCGCCTGCCCTATACGCATCAGGAGGCCGAACTCCGGCTCGCCGTCAAAGGGATCGCGGCGGCCTACGAGGCGCTCACACCCCGCGCCGTCGACCCGCTCCAACCGCTCACCTGCTACTGACCGGAGGCCGGTGCGAGCCGGTCGATCGGTCTCGTAACGGGATCCCCTCGACGTGACCGAATTCGATCTCGGGCAGTATCGAGGTCATGGGCCCCACGACGGGACCGAGTGTCCCCGCAAGCGTCGAAGAGTTCCGCGCGTCGGCGAGTAGTCGCCTGCGCCGGTTCCCACATCTGGAAGTTCCCGACGCGCCGGATATTCGCAGGGCCGCCGTGCTGCTGTGCGTGGTGGAGTCACCGGAGCGCACGCCCGCGGTACTGGTCATCCGGCGCGCCTACCGGGGACGCAACGCGGGCCAGTGGGGTCTGCCCGGCGGCCGTCTCGACAGCGGGGAGACCGCCGAGCAGGCCGCGATCAGGGAACTGCACGAGGAACTCGGGCTGACCGCGACCACCGCCGACCTGCTCGGCCGTCTCGACGACTTCCCGGCCAGTTCCGGATTCGTGATCACGCCGTTCGTGGCGGCGCTGAGCGACGCCACGGCGCTGAACCCCAGCCAGGACGAGGTCCATTCGGTCCACTTCGTCGATCTCGGCAGACTCGCCGAGGACGATGTGCCCCACTGGGTGAGTCCCGGTGAGGCGGTACGCCAGGGCGAACTGCCCGGCGAAGCGTCGACGATCGCGCCGGAGGGGCCCGGCCTCCTACAGATGCGCCTGGGGGACGGCATGACCATCCACGCGCCGACCGGCGCGATGCTGTGGCAGTTCCGCGAAGTCGTGCTGCTCGGCCGCGACCCGGCCGACGCCAGGATCGCCGATTTCGCCCAGCCCGACTGGACCCGCCACTGAGGGGTGCGGCTTCGAAGTGTCCGTGACGGCGAAGACCCGGCCCCGCATGGGACCGGGTCTTCGTGACCGGTGGGGCTACTTCAGGTCGTTCATGCTCTTACCCACGTCGGCGAGCGTCAGCGGCTTGCCGAAATCCTGGGTGTACTTGTAAGGGGTGAATCCACAACGGAACTGACCGTTGTTCGGCTTGAAATCGGCGGCCTTCCAGCCGTCGGGAGTGGCCTGCTGCACGTTGAAGCAGCGCGGCTGCTCCGAGAGCGGCTTGGACAGATCGATCGGCGCCTGCAAGCCTCCCGCGGTCCAAGCGGTCTCCTTGATCGCGGCGTTGTAGACACACGAGCGCGTCAGATTGTCGCCGCAGGTAGCGGCCGACTTGGCGAACAGCAGCCAGGTCTGGAAAGCCCGCAGTCCCTGGAAGGTGATCGCCGCGCCGGGCGCGTACTTGCTGTAGAGCGTCTTCAGTTCCGCGATCGCGGGTGTCGTCGCGGCGGCGTCCAGTGGTGCGGTGCCACTGATATCGGAGAAGTTGTTCTGGCTCGCCAGTGAACTCTTCGCCGAGTCGAGGAAGGTCTGGTTGTAGGCGTTGGCGTTGGCGTCGATCCAGTCGAGTTTGTAGTTCATGCTCGTGAGGATGTCCTCGAGCTTGGCCAGGTAGCGGAAATCGCCGAGGAAGATCAGGCCCTTGACGTTGTTGGCCTTGATCGACTGCGCGTACGGGGTCCAGTCGGAGACCCCCGCGACCGGGTACAGGTCGTTGTAGACGACCTTCGCGCCGAATGCGTTGAAGAATTCGACCTGTTTATCACCCATCGCCTTCGTGATCGGCGAGTCGCCGTTGATCAAGCCGATACCGTTCTGCGAGCCGGGATAGGCCTCTTCGAGCAGCCACTCGTAATACCCGGTATAGGGATTGACGCTCTCCGAAGCGGACGCGCCGAACGAGGGAACCTGCAGATCGGAGCCGGTATTGGGCACCTGGGTGACCTGCACCGGGAAATCGGGAAGCAGGCAGTTCAGCCGGTCCTTGACCCCGAGACCGTCCAGCGCGGCACTACCGCCGACGAGAACGAAATCCTCACGGCAGGCTTCCAGCATCCGCTGGCGCACCTCCATCAGGTTGGTGTCGCGCAGGTTCACGTTGACCTTGCGGCCGTTGATACCACCCGCCGCGTTGCACCACGAGGTGAAGACCTTCGCGGCGTCGACGTAGTCGGGGTTCTTGGTGAACCCGACATCGGAGAACATGCCGACCTCGATGTCGGACGCCGTGACACCCTGCGCCGGAGCGCTTTTCGCGCTGCCGGGCTGACAGACGCCGTTGAGACTGCCGAAGTTCGCCGTGGCGGCGGGCCCTGACGAGCCACCGCCTTCGGTGGGTTCGGTGCCGCCGTCGCGTCCGCAACCGGCTGCCACCAGCGCGATCGCGATCAGGGCAACGACTATCCGCTGTGTCTTCACTCGTCTTACTCCTGTGCGGTTCATGCTGCTGCCACCAGCAGCAGGACGTCGGTGACGGCTTCCGGTTCGGTGATCATCAGGTCGTGGCCGGTGTCGATATCCCACAGCCGTCCCGCTTTTCGTGCGCCGTCGACCAATTCGGGATCGCGCGTGGCGAGGGTCGAGGTGCAGACGATGTGGAATTGCGGCAGCGCGGCGACGGCCTGTTCGTCACGGAGATCGAGTTTCTCCTCGAAACACCGCCACGGATGGCTGGTCAGCCGCTCGGCCATCCACGTGAGGTCCGCGGGATCGGTGACCCCGTAGAACATGCCCGCGTCGGGATGCGGGAGCAGGACCAGTTCGGTGCCGTCGATCGTCTCGCCGAACGGGCGGGTCGCCTCGATGATCGGACCGGCGACATCGACGAGTGACTGACCGTTGATCGGGTTCGCCGCGTCCAGGTAGACCAGCCGCCCGACCCGATCGATGGCCCGGTCGGCGGCGCCGGTGATGACCATGCCGCCGTAGCTGTGGCCGACCAGGATCACCTCGCGGAGGTCTTCGTAGTGCAGCAGGGAGGCGACGTCCTGGATATGGGTGTCCAGCCCGATATCGGACAGGGACAGATGGGAGCGGTCGGCCAGTCCGGACAGTGTCGGGGTGAACACCTCGTGGCCCGCGTCGCGTAGTAGTCGGGCCACCTTCCGGTAGCACCAACCGCCGTGCCCGCCGCCGTGGACCAGTACGTATGTCGCCATCTCGCTCCCGAAAACCTTGTTCTTCGACTCGGTAATCGGATATCGAGTAATCCGATTACTTGAGTAATGGGATTACTCTAGGGAGATGGCCCGGGGTGTGGGGAGTGAATCGGAAACTTCGTCGCGGATCCTTGCCGTCGTGCTGGACTCGCTGGAACGGGTCGGTTACGACGGCCTCTACCTCCAGGAGGTGGCGCGCGGCGCCCGGGTGTCACTGAGCACGATCTACAAACTGTTCGGGACCCGCGATCAGCTGATCGTCGCCGCGCTCGAACAGTGGATGGCCCGAACCAGTTACACCGACCTCGCCGCGGTCGACCCGGACGAGACATTGCGCGAGGGTTTGATGCGGCTGTTCCGCCGGGTGTTCGAGCCGTGGGAAGACAGCCCGAAGATGTTGGAGGCCTATCACAAGGCGCGCACCGGCCCCGACGGTAGTCGCCTCGAGGCGCAGGGCATCACCGCACTCGTCCCCGCGGCGGGTGCGGTCCTCGCGGGCACGGACCCCGATTATCTCGACGACATCGGCCGCGTGCTGACCGGACTCAGTTACGGACTCATCGGGCGCTACGTCGACGGCGCACTCGAGATCACCGATATTCTTCCGACCCTGGAAAAGGCGGTTTTCCGGCTCACCGCCGACAACGAGTCCGCGGCGCACAACGCCCATATCAGTCGCGCGCAATCGCCGACCGCTAGCTGAGAACGGCCGTACGGCACGCCCGCGTCACACGCGACCGTGCCGTACGTGGGGAAATCAGTCCGCCCAGAGCACCTGGAACGGAGTGCCCTCGGTCGGCGGCGGGGTCGGAATGGTGGTGGGGG
>NZ_JAFMPL010000087.1:0-34921 GCF_019038455.1 Nocardia noduli | reverse complement strand
TCGCCCGTAATCTTCTGGCTACTGACCCCTTGCTAGCCTTCGACCGCACCGATCAGGGGTGGTCCATCATCGACATACGCGAAGGTGCCAAACACTTCTCTCCATACCGAACCGACGGCACCCACCGAGGATCGATCGCGAACTTGCGGTGTCGGTAGACCCGAAGCCCGAACATGGTGCCACACAGCACGATATCGGCACGCATGTCAGCGCCCATGACGTTCTCCACGATCCACGGCGCGCGCTGGGCGGCCAGCGCGGCGAGGGTGGCGTGCAGTAGCCAGCCGGTGCCGTTCTCACCGGCACGGGATTTGAGCGGGGTGTGATCGTGGCACGGTGGGCTGGCGGTGATGGCGTCGTACTCGTGGCCGTGTTCGGCCAGGAATTCCAGCGCGTCGGCCCGATGGAACTCGAACGGGTATCGGGGCTGCGGATCGATGTCGACACCTACCACCTCGAAACCGGCGAGGTGATAGCCCATGCTCGCGCCGCCGGCGCAGCAGTACAGGTCGAGCAGACGCGGGCGTGACATCAGCGCGGTCCTTCGCCAGTGATCTCGCGGGCCGCGATCAACGTCCGCGTGACCGCGGACTTGCTGACCTCGATCCGCTCGGCGATCTGGGCGTGGGTGAATCCCTGCTCGTGCTTCAACCGCAGGATCGTGGTCACGGTGTCGGGGTCGCGGCGCCCGGCGGGGTCGGCGTCGCACAACCGCGCGGCGACCGCGGCCCACGGATCGACACGGTCCGGTTCGTCGGTGCGTGGCCGGTGCGTGGCCGGTTCGAGTGCGGTCCGCTGCGCACCGTCGACCTCGATCCGGTCGGATCCGGCGGTGAGTTCGCTGGTGGTGGAGCGGGTCTCGGTGTGGACCTCACGCACCGAGACGGTGCGTACCGGATCAGGAGCACGCACCGGTTCCGGTTCGGTGCGCACCACCGGTTCGGGGTCGGTGCGGTCGGTGCGTGCCAGCACCAACAACGCGACGGTGGCCTGTCCGATGGCGCCGTCGATGATCAGCGGGAATAGGAACGCCAGATGTTCGCTCATCCCTACCTGTATCGACAACTCCCGCAACGCGTCGAACGAGAGCCGGAACGCGATCGCCGCAATGGCCGCTGTCAGCCCGACAACCGCCCAATAGGCGAGTCGGGCCTTGTTCTGGGCGCGGACGAGCAGTCCGACGCCGTGGGTTGCCGCCAACAGCGCGATCGGTGGGAAGGAGGCGACGAACGCCGCGACCCACTGCTTTCCGGCTGGTGCGTTGAGCCACGCGTGCACGATATTGCCCGCGATCGACATCGCCGCGACAAGGAGCAGTTCGCCCCAGAAGAAGCGGATCGCCGATGTCTCCTCCGGGGTCCGCGCACCGGGCGAATCGGGCTGTGGTGCGCGGCGGTGCGCGGCGTCACTGGTGCGCACCGCCTGCGCACCGGTCGGGTTGGTAGTCATGATGGGTGGTCTCCTCTCGGTTCGGGTGATCGATGCGCAGGCGGGCGCGTCACCGGCTGCGGGTCCGCTGCTGCTGCCCGCGGTTCACGGGCGCGGACCGAAACCGGGCATTCTGAGCCCGATCCAGGTACTTGACCGGTTCCAAATCGGTGAGGTCGTATCCGGCGTCGAAATGGTCGGAAAGGTCCTTGCCGTCACGGGCCTGGACCACCCGCACCTCCCCCACCCGCTCAGCGAGGGAGTCAGCGACCTTGGCGGCGTGGCGGTATCCGGGGCGGTCGCGGTCGGCGACCACGATCACCCGCGCCGCCCCGGCCAACCAGCGGGCGTGCTCGGGAGTCCAGGATCCGGCGCCCATCGCGTTGCAGGTCGCGATCTGCCCCGCCTGGTTGGCGCGTTGGACGTCCTTCTCCCCCTCACACACATAGATCTCGCGGCCGGTGTCGAGGGCTTCGCGAATGTCGGCGAGCTTCCACGGAATCGGCGCGAAACCCGTGCGTTCCCATTCGGTCCCGGTCCAATGCGCTTGCCAGAAACTCTTGGCGTCGCCGTGTTCGTGCGGTGTCCGCACCCGGTGCACCGCGCCCTCGACCCGGCCGTTGGGCCAGCGGTAGATGTAGGAGTCCACCGTCTCGGGGCGCCCGGTCTGCACCCCGAGGTCGGGTTTGGACAGGATCGGGAAGTGGGCGGCGAGGATGGCTTTCTCGACCGGGGACACGACCTGTCCCGCCGACTTCTGCGAGGTCGACTGTGGGCGGGCCGACCGCCCGCCGGTCCCGAAGGACCGGCGAGCAGAACCTTTGGATGTCGTGCTGGTGTGAGCGTTGTTCGCGCTGGTGTTGGTGCTGTTCCGTGCGCGTTCCGGGAGGCGGTCGAACATGTCGCGTACCCGCAACCCGATGCGTGCCACGACTTCTTCGTCGTCGCACCTGGCCCAGCAGCGCACAATCGTGCGCTCCTGGGCCGCGTCGTAGCGGACCCCAAGAGAGGGATTGTGGTGCTGGCCGTCGTCTTCGTGGACCGGGCACAGGTAGTTGGTCCACTGCTCGGGCGAGCGGGGGTACCGCGGCGGTCCCATCTTGCGGGTGAGGGCGTCGGTGACAATCTCATAGGAGCGGCCCTGCTGAGGGTGGTGGTCCATGACCGGTTCACCGGCCCCGTTGCGGGCGCTGTCGCGGGCGGGGCCTGTCGTTGCCGGTCAGGTGGCGGGCCTGTTCCTGGCTGCGCAGCTGCACATCGGTCAACTCCGCCAATCCGGTCTGGTGTTCGCGGTTGAAGGCGACGTTGTCCATGAACCGGGTCATCGTGTCCGGGGTGCGCTGCCAGTCGTGCTCGGCGTCTTCGAGATAGGCCCAGTGCTCGGCGTGCGGGCCGTCCTCCCACCGGCGGGCGATCTCCCCGCGCTGGGAGTCGATACGGTCGATCTCGGCCTCGCTGCCGACCTCGAACATGTCACGACCGAGCCGATAGAAGGTCTCGAACTCGGCGCGCATGTGGTCCTCGTGCTCTGCATGCATCTCAGCGGCTCCGTTCGATCCCGTTGCGGCGGTGCCCGTTCCGCTCCGGCCGTGGTTCCTCCTGCTCGGGCTGCCAGCCCTGGGTGTGCTCGGGCACATTGGCGGCGTCGTGTTCAGCCCAGTACTGCTCCGCACCCTCGGCGGCCCACCAGCGGGCCAGCTCGTCGGCGTTGTCGGTGCCGTCGGTGAACCGGCTCCAATCCACTCGCCCCAGATCACGTTTCGCGATCTCGGGGTGATCGGGCAGGTCGGCGAGGGATTCGGCCATGTTCCGGCCGACCGTCTCGTTCCACTCCGCGATCGCCTGCTCGTGCGCCTGCTCCCGCTCTCGGTCGTCGGGGTGTTCGTCGTCCCGGTGCTGCTGGTCGATGCGTTCACGGCTGCCGAACCGCTCCCGCTCCGGAGTCGAGCGGGCGAGCTTGCGCACCGCCTCGTCACGCTCTGCCTTGAACCGGTCCCGCTCGCGGCGGGCCTGGTCGCGTTCGCCTTCGATGTGGCGGACGTGTTCGGCGACGCCGGGCGATAGTTGCGGGCCGGTGGTGCGGTCGCGGACTTCGCCGATCTCGGCCGCGAGGCGCTGGTTACGGGTCTTGAGCGCTGCTACCTGGGCTTCGGCGGTATCGAACCGGCGCCGGATCTCGTCACGCTCACTGGTGACCGCGTCCAGGCCGCGTTGCAGCATCTGCACCCGGGAACCGAGCCGGTCACGATGGGCCTGAAGGTCGGCGAGCTGCTGCTCGACCGCGGCCAACCGATCCGGCTCGACCGCAACCTCTCCCTTCTGGTCCCGGTCGGGAGGCGGTGGTGTCGGCTGCTCGACATCACCGGTACGCGTGGCCTGGTTCTGACGCATTTCGGTGAGTCCTTCGGCCAGCTGCTCGCGGACTTCGTCGGGGGTGCCGGCGGCGAGGTATTCCGGGACGGGCTGCCCGTTGTTCCATGCCGCGGCCGATACCTCGGTACCGAGCTTGATCTGCAACCCTTCGACGGTCTCTGACGCCCACTGCGCGGACTCGATCCCGTCGCGGTGCCAACCCCGTTCCACCGACGTGGCCGGACCGACACTGTCGGGCCGGTGGTAGCGCACCGTGGTCTCCCACGCCTGCTCCGGATCGATCCCACGCTGCGGTTCGGGATCGCGCGGACCGACCGCCTCCACCAGATCCGACGTCTCGACGCCTGTCTCGTACTGCCTCCGCTCGACGTCCTGCCGCTGGGGTTGGGGGCGTAACTGCTCGGTGTAGGTGTCGGCGCCCAGTACCCGGGCGACCTGCGCCCGATACTTCAACGCCTCGATCCCCCGGACCTTGTGCGCCTTCTTGAACAGTCGGCCCGGCTCGAACCGCGGGAACGTCGTCGCGGCATCGAGGCCGTCCAGGGCGATGCCGCGTTCGGTGACGGTGAGTCGGTCGTTGACCGCGATGCGGTGGCGCAGGTTGTTGGCGTGTTCGGTCAGGATCTGGTGGTCGCGGTAGCGGCGTTCGTGGTCCACGCTCGGATCGTTCGCCCGCTCGGACACGGTGAGGGCGTGGTCGCGGTAGCGGTCGACCATCTGCTGTGTGTAGGACAGGTGATGGGTGCGGGAGGCTTCCTCGGCGCGGCGCTGTTCCCGCAGCGTGCGGCTGATCTGTTTGCGGACGTGACGGCGGTCCAGCCAGCTACCCGACTGGGCGAGCAGGCGCAGCAGGTGCGGCAGGGAGTGGGCGAACTGGCGGACTTCGGAACGGATCTCGTCTTCGGTACTGCGATCGGACATGGGATTGGTTTCCTTCCAGAGACCGGACTATCGGGAGATGTGTTGGTGGGTAGTTGTTTTCACGTGTTGTCGGTGGTGGGCTTGTTCACCTCCTCGACCGAAACAGCCGTGTTCGATCCCCCGCTGGGCACCGCGGGGGCGTCGAGGTCGGGTGTGGTGCGGCGGGAAAGCGCGCCCGATACGGCGCGGCTGATTCCGTCGCTGATCGCGGTGACGGTGTCGGGGAAGCTGGGGCGCAGGGCGGCGTTCCACCACAGGTAACCGACCCAGGCCAGCCCGTAGACCGCGAGTGGACCGGTCACCACGACCGATTCCCCCCAGCCCGCGACGGCCCCGACCGTGACCACGAGAACCGTGCCGCTACCTGCGTGGCGCAGCATCCGTTTGCGGGCGTTGCGTCCGGCTGCGATCAGCTCATCGTGATCGCGGCCGGTACCGTCGTCGGATTCTTGATCTGGGTCGGTGCCGGGGCTGACCAGGTGCAGCGCGGGGCGTTTCGGGCCGATCGGACGCGCCGAACGCGAGGACTGGGTGTAGAGCGGTTCGTCACCGTCGAACGGCGGAACACCGGCCAGAACATCGGCGAGGTAATCCTCGACATCGTCGGCCACACCGGCGAAATCCGCCGGAGTCAGCTCCCGCCCGAAACTACCCCCACCGCGGCCAGGCCCACTGTCAGCCCTGCCCTTGTCGTCGTTGTCGTCGTCGTTGCTGTCGTCGGGTCGGATGATGCGCATAACTGTTGCCTCACAATTGAATACAGAAGAATGGGGAAAGAATCGGGAAATGCCGGTTCAGGCGGCGCTGCCCGCGGCTTTCGGGGGTGCACCGCTCGTGGCGCTCTTGCCGGTGGTGGTCTTGCTGGCGGTGTGGGCGGCGGTGCCCGGCATCGGGCGCACCCGGTCCGGGGTGACCTGCACGACCTGGCCCCAGTCCGCGCGCCGTGCGCGGGCGTAGACGAACTGGCCGGTGTCGAGTTCGCGCAGCCGGTCGGGGTCGACCAGCCACTTGTCACCTACCGAGACCTGGCCTTCGTCGCCGGTGCGCTGGCCCTTGATCAGATGCCGCGACGGCAACATGAACCGCACCGTGCCCAGGTGTTCGCACAGGTCACCGGCGTTTTCGTTGTAACCGAGGATCAACCCACCCGCGCAGGCCTTGAGCAGGCGGTTGAGCGTCCACTTGTCCTGGGCCAACCCCTCCTGGGACTGGGCGGCGAACGCGAGGGCGACGCCTTGGGAGCGGCCCCGCTCGCACACATCGACCAGATTCAACGCACCCGACGGGGTCGTGGTGGCCGATGCCTCATCGATGATCACGCTCACCGAACGCCGCTTGTCCTTGGCGGTGCGGCCCGCCTTCTGCATCACCATGCGCAGGATCGCGGCGACCTGGGCGCGGGCGGCGTCCTTATCGAGCCCCGGCACCGTCACGTACAGCACATCGAGGTCATCGAGGTCTTTGCCGCCGTCGAAGACCATCGCCCCGTCCTGATCCTGGAGCAGGTCGAACAGGTTGGTGGCCTTGATCAGGGCGTCATCGATCTGGGGGACCTTCTCGGCCTGCAACGCCTCGATCATGCGTTTCACATCGGGGGCGTTGTTCCACAGATCCAGCAGCTTCTTCTCGTTCAGACGCTCCAGGAACTCTGCCGAGGACCGCGGCGGACCACCCGGCGCGTCCACCACCAACGACACGATGCGGCGGCGCATCTCGTCGAAATGCTGCCCCTCGCTCGTGGTGGCCTGACCACCGTTGAGCATCTCCTGAATCACCCCGCGCATGTCACGGGCGGTCAGCGTCTTGAACAGCTCCAGCCGGTCCCCGCCGGGTCCGACGGTCGCGATCCGATTCGACTCGATGCCCATGCGCCTTGCGAGCCCACGGATTTCGGTGCCGAGGGCCAAGTCGTCGGCGCCGCCCTTGCACGAGATCACCACCATCAACGGGCGGGGGTGTTTGTTGCGCATTCCGGGGACGGTTTTCCACTGATGCCATGCGGTCCACTCGTATTCGAGCATCCCCACGAAATGGCACTTGATCAGCACGGTCTTACCGCCACCGGTCGTGGACACGATCGCGAAATGGCGCCGTGCCTGCTTGTACGGGACCACCAACCAGTTCTCGTGACGCGCGGTCAACTCCTGCCACAAACTCGTCGTCTTCGCGGTCGTGGTCTTGGCCAACCGGCCCAGCACGATGCCCTGACCGGTGGTCGTGGGCGCGCCTCCCCGGGCCGCACGAGCCGCAGCCGCGAAGCGGCGGGCGTGGATAGCGTCCTTCACACGCTCGGTGCGCTCCAAGGATTTCAACCCGACGGTGTTGGTCTTGTGCACGAACTGCGCCCAGTAGTAGGTGGCCAGCAGCGCGGCGACGGGAGCGCCGAGGATCAGCATCTGGCGAAGTCCGGCGAGGTCACCGGTCGTGATGCGGGCGGCGCCGGACCACAAGAGAGAGGCCGGTACCGACCAGGAACCACCCGCGAGGGCCGACATAGCGGGCAGCAACAAGGAGGCGATCGCGAAGTTCCGCAACCTGGCCGGAGGCAACCACGCCGCGGCCACGGCGAGGATCATCACCAACATCCCGACGACCACCACCCCGCACACGGTCGCGGTGGTGACGACGTGACCGGCCGCGGCCAAATCCAGTGACGGAAGGTCCAAGCCTTCGACGCCCTTGATCGGCGGGGCCTGCGGTGTGATCGCATGCGGGGCGGTCGGATCGACCGGCACCACCACCGCGGCGGGGTCGGGTACGGGGGTTTCGATGGGTCCGCAGTCGGTCGGGGTGATGATCGGCTTGCAGTTGGGGTCGCTCATGATGCTTCCTTGATGTGAAGACTTTTCCTGCTGGTTTTGGCCTGGTTTCGGGCGGCGAGGAAGGTGGTCCACTCGTCGTCGAAATCGCCGATCGCCCACAGCAATCGGTCCGTCCGCAGTTCGGCGGGTAGGCGTTTGTAGGCGGCGGAGACGGTGTCGAGCACCCGCGCCGAACGGCACAGATACAAAAGCCCGATAATCGGCTCGTGCTCGCTGTGCAAAGCGGAGCGCACGGCGCCGGCCAGGGCGATGTCCATGTGGGCGCGTTCGGTTTTCGCCGTCAGTTCGACTTCCAACGCCCACCAGCCGTGGCGGCCGTCGACCGCACCCAGGAACCGGCCATCGTGCACGTGCGGACGATCGCGGCGGGGTTTGCGGCCGGTGCTGAATTCCAACTGCCGGGTCTTGGATTCGTTGGCGGAGATCTCGGCGCGGCGCCGCAAGATCCGCTCCGACACCCACTTGTCCGGGTCCGGGCCGACGAGCATGATCCGGGCCTGCGCCACAGCGCGGTAGTGGTTGGCGTACATGAGCTTCGGTTTCCAGTCCGACGGCCGCCACCCCAAATAGCGGGCCGCGGTATCGCGCTTGGGAACCACCCACGCCCGCCCCCGCTGCACCGAATCCAACGGATGCACCCGACCCGCCGCGATCAGATCATCAGCCAGGTCGTAGGCACTCGACAGCGAGGTCGACATAAACAGGGCGAGCACATCGACCTGCATGCCGTGCATATCCGACAGACCCGCCAACGCCGCGTCCTGGCGCACCGTGACACCGTGGCGGCGTGACCGACCCAAGATTCGGCCCAGAGACCCGTAGGGGACGCCGATCTCGTCGGCGACCTCCCGTTTGGTCAACCCTTGCCCACGCAGCGCGTTCGCCTCACCCAGGGCCTTTTCGACTTGGGCCAGCGAGATACCCAACGTGCGCGCGATCTGCCCGTAGGACAAACCTGCTGCACGCAGACCGGCCACGATCTCGACCCGGTTGCGGCGCTCCAGAGACGCCCACCGCTGGTTATCCTTCTTGTGGTTCATCGGTTTCGCTCCCTTCCCTGCTCGGGACGATTGGCACGGCGGGCTGCGATGTCGGCGCGGGCCTGCAAGATCACCTCGCGCATATCGGCGGTATCGATCCCACGGCGCTCGGCCGCGTTCACCGACCGCTGCCACCGCGCCAACCTGAGTGCCTCCAACTGCGCTTCGGTCGGTTCCCGTTTGGGCACAGCCGATTCCGCGTCATAGAGATAGGCCCGCAATGGGCCACGATCGCCGCCGCGAGCACGCAGCACCTGGCCCTCACGCTCACTGGCGGGACGGCGGCCGTCGTTGGCGAGCTGGCGGCGGGTACGCAGATGCTGCGGCGCCAACCGCCACGGCCACGTCGGAATACCGAACCGCTTACCTTCCGGATCCAGGAACCTGCTCATCGCGACCGCCCCGGACGCTGCCGTGCGGCTTCGCGCTCGCGCTGCCGCTCGGCGACGCGGGCGCGGATCTGGGCGGCTTGCTCGGGGGTGAACTGGTAGTCCAGAAGTCGGTCCCGCACCTCCGTCCGCTCGACGTGGACCGGCCGCAACGACGCGAAAGCCTGGGCATGACGCGAGTTCTCGAACCCGACACCACGCAAGTCCTTCGACCATGCGACAGCGAAGGCCGCGTCCTGCATGTCGGCCAACACCTCGAAGACGGTGTCCAGACGCCGGAACTCCGCTTCCAACTCCGCGCGGGCACGGCGACGCTCGTCCTCGATGCTCATCGCGTCACCACCTGCGGCAACTGCTCACGCGGAACGCACGAACCCACCGGCTCCGGCGGCACACCCGAATCGACCGAGCGGCACACATCCACCGACGGGGTGTCGTGCTTGTAATCGACCCACGCCGCGGTGCAACCACCCATACCGATCACGACCAGCACCGCCAACACGATCAGACGCGGCGCGACCGGCAACGCGCTCAACGGCGCGTACACCGCACCGACACCGGCGAACTCCGGACCCGTCATCGACGTCAACGCGCTCTGACCGACACCACGCCCACGGTCGTAGTGCGTGACGGTGTAGCTGTGATGCGCCGGTGGCTCCGGCCTGAACTGCGCGCTCATCGCCGGACTCCCCACCGACGCGAAGCACGCCAGAAAGCAATCGCACCCAGCAGCATCACCGTGAATCCGGCAATGCCCGGCGCGGTCAGCATCAGATACCCCACTGCCACTGCGGCTACCGCGAAGCCGAATGTCTTGGCGCGCATCACAGATCACCGCCCTTGCGGGCCTGGCGGCGACGACGCACCTGGGCCGACTTCAACGCCAACCGCATGTAGTACGCCTTGCGTGCCTGCTCTGCCCGATACGCTCGCTCCTCCGGGCTGAGCATCCCGTCGGGGTCGACCAGACGATCGAACTTAGCCAAGAGCGCGCCACGCGCCTTCGCAGTGCGAGCGGAACGATCAGCGGTCTTCGCCCACGACTCGTGAGCTGCGATGCGGGCCGACATCGCTCTTTCGGTGGGAGTACTCATGCCACACCGTCCGAGTCGATCGAAGTGGCGGGCCGGACGAGCCCGAGCAGCTCGTCACGCTGCACTCGCCACATACGACCGTTCACGATGAAGCCCTGGAGGTCACCGGCCTTGATCCAGTTCTTGATGGTCTTCACGTCCACAGCGACAAGGGACGCGGCGGTCCTGAGGTTGATGAGATCTTTCGGCGGTTCGACCGGCTGTTGGGTGCTGATGGTCAAGGGAGATCACTCCTTTGGTAGAAACGGGTGGAAAATGCTCTACCTGAATGATCTGGCCGATAACCGGACATAAATAGGCCACCGAAGAGGACATCGACAGGCCGTTTCATGGCCCCAACTGATGCAGGCGTCCTCCTTAAGGACTAAGATGGGCGTATGTCGACATCAGGGAACGCCGCACTTCGAGCGGCACGTCAGGCGCTCGGCTTTCGGTCCCAGTCCGCCCTTGCCGACGCAGTGACTGAGACCGCACGAAAGATCGGGCTCCGCATCGAGGTCTCATCGCGAACAGTCCGCCGATGGGAATCCGCCGAACCCCCGTGGCCGCATCCGGAGCACGCCACCGCGCTAGAGACGCTGTTCAAACGTCCCATTACAGAGCTGGGATTCACACCGCCCTGGGCTCCCGATACGGCGGGCGGCGGCCGTGCAGGCAACAACACGGTTAGTCATGCAATGGGACAACGGATATTCGGGTCGACGCCCCCATCGCTGCCGGCATCAGTCGCAACTGACTTCATGGCTGTGACTGTCGCCCATCGCCACCTGTATTGGGCGGTTCCCGCTGCCCGACTTCACCGCTCGGTAGCCGAGCACGCGCAACTCGGACTCGAGTTGCTTCCTCAGCTCGCCGGAGCGTCGAAAACGCTTCTTGCGAAAGCACTCTCAGAGTCGAGCCTATTAGCTGGGCGACTGGAGTTCTTCGACCTCCAACAGCCAGAACTGGCGCAACCAAGTTTCGTGCTCGCGCTCCAGGCCGCACACGAGGGCGGCGATGCACTTCTCGGCGCGGCCACGCTTGCGCATATGGCCTTTGCTCCAGCATTTTCGGGTGATGCTTCGCGCGCCGAGGAAGCCCGCGAACGGATTCGGGCGGCACGCGCGTTCGCTCGCCGCGGCGGCGCCAACGCCGAGATGATCGCCTGGCTCGACGCGGTTGAGGCAGAGGTAGAAACCCGATTCGGCGACACCCGTCGGGCACTCAATCTTGTACATCATGCCGAAGAGACATACCGAGAGCATGACGTTGAGGCGCAGCCGTCTCCTGCATGGCTTGACTGGTTCTCGCCGATCCGCCTCGCTGGATTCAAGGGCAACACACTGATGATCGCCGGTCGCGGGCGGGAGGCGCGAGAAACCTTGGAGGGTGTGCTGGCAGATCTGCCCGAAGAGGAAGTCAAACAGCGGTCGATCTACCTCTCGGACGCCGCTGCGGCATCAGTCCTCGAAAACGATCCCGAACGCGCGTGCCAGTTCCTCGAAGAAGCACTCGATGTCGTGGGGAGGAACTGGTACGCCACCGCTATGGACAGGATCAAGTCCGTCCGACAGTCGTTGCGGCAGTGGGACTCGTTGCCAGCTGTACGCAGTCTCGATGAGCGGCTGTACGACTGGCACACCACCGTTAGCTCATTCGTGGGCTAACTCGAACTATTTTCTGCTGCAACGATTCCAGGCAGCTCATTCAGGTCGCAGATTTGCCAATCGGACAGGTCCGCGACCTCTTGCTTGTTGCGATGAATCCATCCCCATGGGCCGCGCAAGATATAGGCGGTCCGCATACCGGCCTTCTTAGCGGGAGCAACATCGTTGTCGATCCGGTCCCCGACGTAGACGATCTCCTCGGCTGGAAATCCCGCTGCTTCGATGGTCTTGTCGAAGAAACCTTGGGCTGGCTTCTGGATACCCCAGTCGTCCGAAGTGGCGATGAAGTCAGTGGGAAGGTCCAAGCCACGCAGGAGCCCGCCTGCGCGGACCGTCTGATTCCCCACGATGCCTACCCAGATCCCCATCTCGCGCAATTTGGATAGCGCAGGCCGGACGTCGGCGTACAGGTCGTCTTCGCCGAACCATTCCGGTTTGCCTGCATCGGCCCTGGCTTGGCGCTCCCGATCCAAGTCGAAGCCCGGCTGGAATACCTGGAAGGTCTCGCGATAGTCGAGGCCCGTGGCGATCACTGCCCCGAACGCGGCGGCGAAAGTATGCCGCGGCACACCCAGCCAGTCTGCCCAGGTTCCGTACTCGCGGGTCTCGTCAACAAGCGTCTCGCCAACATCGAAGACGACAGCAGAAATCACGGCCCTACCTTACCTGTGTGTTGCCAGTGCCTACTTGTCCGCAGACATGATCCGGTCGTACGTGCGACGAGCCCGCGCGTTGCGCGCGCTCGCTCCATACCGCGCAAGCATCTGCGGCGACGTCCAACCGTTCAGCTCCATCAGATCGCCCTCGCCCCCGCCGTTGTCCAACCAGGTGTGCGAGAAGTGATGCCGGAACTTGTGCGGGTGCACGACCACACCGCACTCGTTGCCGCGACGGACGATCATCTGGTAGATCCCGTCCTCAGTCATGGGCTGGCGGTTATTGATGCCTAGCCACAACTGCGCGCTTTCCGCGTGAGTGTGCTTCGACCGCAGTCGGATGTATCGGTCGATAGCCCGCGCGGCCTCGAAACCGAACTTGCAGCGACGCTCCTTGCCGCCCTTGCCGCGTACCAACAACTCTCGGCGGTCAAGGTCGATGTCACCGTGGTCCGGCGCGGCCGGCGCGTAGCGGATACCCGCCATCTCAAACAGTCGGATTCCAGTGGCCTTGAACAGTTCGATGATGGCCTGGTCTCGCCGATCAACGAATGTCTTGCCGCGGCATGTTCGCGCCAACGCCGACAGCTCCGCCTCGGTGAAGACCGGCACTACCTTCTCTTTGATCTTCGGGGGCCGCATCTTCTCCATCGGATTCGGCTGCTCCTCCTCAAGTGCGTACCACTTGAAGAACTGCTGCAAGGCCCGGTACTGGTTGTTCGCGTAGCTGTCCGAGTAGCGCTCAAGAAGCCACGTCATCCACCACTTGACGTCGTCGGCAACGACCTCTGTCCAGTCGCTGCGCGCCGCCTCACCACGCAAGTGCGTTCCGGCGAACCACTGGACCGCTTCGACGTAGGTCATCACGGTCTTGGGTGACTTGCCCTCGGCGTTCAGATGCAGCCTGAAGGAACGAATTTCAGGCTCGAACGGTCCCGCGTCGAGATTCCGCGGCTGCCGTGTACGCGAGGCGGTCATCTATCGACGGTATCAAAGTTTAGCGTTGTCCGAGCACTATGCCATCCCAGGAACAAGAAAACCCCGACCTGTCTTCGCAGGTCAGGGTGTCTTTGAGCCTCCTGTCAGGATTGAACTGACGACCTTTCGCTTACAAGGCGAGTGCTCTACCACTGAGCTAAGGAGGCGGAAGCGGTACCAATCGCGACCGGTTGCCCACTATAGCGGGGCACACCGGCCGTGCGACACCGAGTTACGGTGCCGCACGGCTGGCGGCTGAATCAGCTTTCCCGGCGCAGTATCGGATACCGCGGTTCAGGACTGGGCGCCCTGGCGGGCCGCGTCGTCGGCGGCCATCGCGTCCCGCAAGCTCTTCGGACGCATATCGGTCCAGTTCTTCTCGACGTACTCGACGCAGGCAGCGCGGCTGTCCTCGCCGAACACGACTCGCCATCCGGCCGGAACCTCCGCGAAGGCCGGCCACAGGGAATGCTGTTCCTCGTCGTTGACCAGGACGAAGAATCGACCGTCTTCGTCGTCGAAGGGGTTGGTGCTCAATTTCACCTCACTGGATACTGGCGCTGTGTACGGGATCGGCTCCTGAGACCGTCCGGCGCTGGGCCGTGCGGTACACGAACCACGCCCCGGATGCTCCCCGAGCGTTGTGTCGACCCTAGCAAGGGAGACGCTACGCGTAGGTGGTTACCTCGTCCTGGGGTTCAACGGATCGGACCCGCGCCCGGTTCACCCGGCGAAGAACTCGAGCAGGATCTTGTTCACGTCGTCCGGTTTCTCCAGGTAGCCGAAATGCCCGGCGTCGGGAATCTCCTGGTAGCGGGCACCGGGAATGGCCTCGGCGACCTCGCGGGAGAGGTAGGGCGGGATCATCCTGTCGTCGGCGAATCCGACCGAAAGGCACGGCACGGTGATGGCGCGGTAGGCCTGGACCCGGTCGAAATCGTGGTCCATCCGGCGCTGTGCGCGGATACCGGGGGTCACCGGACCGCCGGTGAACTCGAACAGATCCAGCCAGTCACGCGCCGCGTTGGGCTGCGACATCGTCGCGGGCGACAGGTTCATCACGGCGGTCACGGCGGCCTCGTATTTGGCGGGCATCTTCACCCCGCTCGCGTCGAGTTCGTGTTCGCCGAGCGAGAGCGTCTTCTGGAACTGGTCGAGGCGGCCGTGGCCCGCCATGAATACGGCCTTGCGCACCAGATCCGGCCTGGCCAAAGCCAATTCCTGGGCCACGCGCGCACCCATCGACGTGCCGACGACCAGCGCGGGGCCCTCGTCGAGCAGTTCGATCAGCCCGGCGGTGTCGCCGACCAGCTGGTCGATCGTCATTCCCGACGGCGCTTCGTAGGACGGCGCGATACCCCGGTTGTCGAATGTGCACACCCGATATCCGGCGGCGACGAGCGCGGGCACCTGGTGCAGTTCCCAGACTCTGCCGGGACTTCCGGTGCCCATGATCATCACGACGAGCGGCGCCCCGCCCTTGACGTCCGCGCCCTTGGCACGGTCACCCTTGACCTGGTAGTTGAGGGAGATCCCGTTCACCGTGGCCAGCGGCATTGTCGACCCTTTCGTGGAGTTGGTGCTGACCGTCAGGAGCGACCTGCTTCCGGTCGCTACGGCCCGTCACCACGGTATAGGCAGGGGTCCCGCAACGCACCGAGGCGGGTGCTCGAGGTATCGGGTGCGGCGCGCCCGCGCCCGCGCCATATACCATTGACTATTCGCACGTACGAGCGTAATGAGCCGGGAGGATTTGAGATGGCTGCGAAGGGCAGCGCGAACGATATCGCGGACGATGACCTGGAACCACTCGCCGATGAAACCGCCCGTCAGGCCCAGCGCGTCGTCGCCGCGTACGCGGAGGACGCCGACGAGTGCCGGATGTTGCTGTCGATGCTCGGCATCGGCCCCAACGGTCGAGGCGAGTAACCCCAACCCGCTCGACGACAACGGCGCCGTCGACGACACCCGACAACTCCAGACGGGATCAGCGATGCACACCATCCGGTGAGCGTCGGGGCCCGGAGGCGGTCGCTCGCTCAGCACCGCGAACGCCGCCGCTCGAATAAGGATGCGTGAGTGGACCAGATGACCGACCAGCCGTCCGACGACTCCGAGCTCGCTTCTCCCGACGATCGCACGACGACATCGGCGGATGTGGTGGAGCCGATCGAAACCGACGGGGCCGGTTCCGGTTTCGTCGTCGTGGCCAATCGGCTACCGGTGGATCTCGATCGACTACCCGATGGCTCGACCCGATGGAAACGCAGCCCGGGCGGCCTGGTCACCGCGTTGGAACCGGTGTTGCGCAACAACAAGGGGGCGTGGGTCGGCTGGGCGGGAGTTCCCGACGCCGACCTCGATCCGATCATCGAAGACGGCCTGGAACTGCATCCGGTCACGCTGTCGGCGCAGGAAGTCGCCGACTACTACGAAGGTTTCTCCAACGGCACGCTGTGGCCGCTCTATCACGACGTCATCGTGCGACCGACCTACGACCGCGCCTGGTGGGCCGCCTATGTCACGGTGAACAGGCGATTCGCCGAGGCCACGGCCAAGGTGGCCGCCGAGGGCGCGACGGTGTGGGTGCAGGACTACCAGCTGCAACTCGTTCCGAAGATGCTGCGCATGTTGCGCCCCGATCTGACCATCGGGTTCTTCCTGCACATCCCCTTCCCGCCGGTCGAGTTGTTCATGCAGATGCCGTGGCGGACCGAGATCATCGAGGGTCTGCTCGGCGCCGATCTGATCGGTTTCCACCTGCCCGGCGGCGCGCAGAACTTCCTGTATCTGGCACGCCGACTGGCGGGCCAGGCCACCTCGCGCGGCACCGTCGGTGTGCGCTCCAAGATGGGCGTCGTCCAGGTCGGCTTCCGGACGGTGCGGGTCGGCGCGTTCCCGATCTCCATCTCCTCGGCCGAGATGGACGACAATTCCCGACGGCGGTCGGTACGCGAGCGTGCCGCGAAAATCCGTGCGGAACTGGGGAATCCGAAGAACATCCTGCTCGGTGTCGACCGTCTCGACTACACCAAGGGCATCGATATCCGGCTCAACGCGCTCGAGGAATTGCTGGTCGACGGCCGGGTCGACCCCTCCGAGACGGTGATGGTGCAGTTGGCGACCCCGAGTCGCGAGCGGGTCGAGAGCTATATCCAGATGCGCGGGGATATCGAACGCCAGGTGGGCCGCATCAACGGCGAATTCGCCCGCGTCGGCTATCCGGTGGTGCACTACCTGCACCGTCCGATCCCGCGCGAGGAACTGCTCGCGTTCTTCGTCGCGGCCGACGTCATGCTGGTCACCCCGCTGCGCGACGGGATGAATCTGGTCGCCAAGGAGTACGTGGCGTGCCACAGCGGACTCAACGGCGCCCTGGTGCTGAGTGAGTTCACCGGGGCCGCAGCGGAATTGCGTCAGTCCTATCTGTGCAATCCGCACGATCTGGACAGCGTGAAGGACGCGATCGTCTCCGCGCTGGAGGACGACCGTGACACCAAGCGCCGCCGGATGCGGTCGCTGCGCCGCCAGGTGCTCGCCCACGACGTGGATCGCTGGGCCCGCGCCTTCCTCGAGGCCCTCGCCCAGGATCAGGTCGCCGGGAGCGCCCTGCTCACCGACGACGACACCTACCCGGAGTCGCGGACGCCACGCCGCTGACGGCACGGCGCCGCTGACGCGGTGGGGGACGTTCACAGCAACCACCCAGGAAAGGTCCAGTGAGTTCCCAGTCCCCTACCGCAGGATGGAACACATGACCGGCGTGCCCACAGAACAGAAACCCGAGGCCAGGGTGCTGGTCGTGGACGACGAACCGATGATCGTCGAACTGCTGTCGGTGAGTCTGCGCTACCAGGGATTCGAGGTGGACACCGCGGCCGACGGCGCGCAGGCGCTGGACAAGGCGCGCGGTTTCCGCCCGCAGGCGCTCATCGTCGACGTGATGATGCCGGGTATGGACGGATTCGGACTGTTGCGCCGGTTGCGCGCCGACGGTGTCGACGCACCGGTCCTGTTCCTCACCGCGCGCGACGAGGTGCAGGACAAGGTCGCGGGACTCACCCTCGGCGCCGACGACTACATCACCAAACCGTTCAGCCTCGAGGAGGTGGTTGCGCGGCTGCGCGTGGTCCTGCGCCGCGCTGGCCACGCCGCGCCCGCGCCGAAGAATTCGCGGCTGCGGTTCGAGGACATCGAACTCGACGACGACACGCACGAGGTCTGGAAGGCCGGTGAACCGGTCGCGTTGTCGCCCACCGAATTCACGCTGCTGCGCTATTTCATGGTCAACGCGGGCACCGTGCTGAGCAAACCGCGCATCCTGGATCACGTGTGGCGCTACGACTTCGGCGGCGAGGTCGGCGTGGTCGAGACCTACGTGTCCTATCTGCGCAAGAAGGTCGACACCGAGCAGCGCTTGATCCATACGCTGCGCGGCGTCGGCTATGTCATGCGCGCGGCCCGCCCGGCCGGGCAGTGAGCCGGACCGCTCCCGCACGACGCCCGCGCCGGGCGATAAGCGAACCGGCCCGCTCGGCGACGATCCTGCGGCGTGTCCGCGACGGGTTCGCCGCGGTGCCGCTTCGGGTCGCGCTCGTGCTCGCCCTGGTGGCGCTGTCCGGTCTCGGTCTGCTGATATCGGGCACGCTCGTCACCTCCGGACTCGAACAGTCGCTCACCAGCCGCACCGACCAGCAGTTGCGCGAGGGGGCACTGGAATGGTCACGTCGGTTGCGTCCGCCCACGCCGATCACGCAGCCGCCGGATTCGCGGCATCCGCCGAGCCAGTTCTACGTGAAGGCGCAGAGTACGGGCGACGCGGCCGGGATGGGCGCGGTGCAGATCTCGGTGCAGGCGTTCGGCGTCGACGCGGAGCCCGCGCTGCCCGCGATTCCGGCCGAACTGCCCGCCAATACCCGCGCCGAGGTCACCGGACCGACGACGGTGCCGTCGGTCGGGGATTCTCCCGTCCGGTGGCGGACGCTGTCGCTGCGCACCCAGGACGGCGTCACCACCGTCGCGCTGCCGCTGACGCAGAACAGCGATACCGTGCACCGGCTGGTCATCCTGCAATTGGCGGTCGGCGCGGCGGTGCTGGCCGTCCTCGCGGTGGCCGCGTATTTCGCGATCCGTCGCAGTCTGCGCCCGCTGCGCCGGGTCGAGAACATCGCCGCCGCCATCGCGCGCGGCGATCTGCACCGCCGGGTGCCGGTGCGCGGCACCAATACCGAGGTCGATCGGCTGTCGCGGTCGCTCAACGGCATGCTGGCCCAGATCCAGTCGGCGTTCAAGGCGACCGAGGCGTCCGAAGCGGCGGCCAGGCAGTCCGAGGCGAATATGCGGCGCTTCGTCGCCGACGCCAGTCACGAATTGCGCACGCCGCTCACGACGATCCGCGGATTCGCGGAACTCTACCGACAGGGCGCCACCACCGATCCCGCGCTGTTCATGGCACGGATCGAAACCGAGGCCCAGCGGATGGGTCTGCTGGTCGAGGATCTGCTGATGCTTGCCCGCCTGGATGCCCAGCGTCCGCTCGAACGCGGCCAGGTGGACCTGCTCGCACTCGCCAGCGACGCCGTGCACAACGCCCGCGCGGTCGCCGCCGCCACCGCACCGGAGAACCCTAGGCCCATCGCCTTGGAAATCCGTTCCGGGGAAGGCACATTGGAGATCGAGGGCGACGCGGAGCGGTTACGTCAGGTGCTGGGCAACCTCCTGAACAACGCCCTCACCCACACCCCGCCCGACGCGGCGGTCACTGTGCGTCTGACCCCTCGAAAGCACGACGTCCGTCTGGAAGTCGCCGACACCGGCCCCGGCCTGCCCGAAGACGAGGCCGCGCGCATATTCGAACGCTTCTACCGCACCGACACCTCGCGCACGCGTGCCAGCGGTGGCACCGGCCTCGGCCTGTCCATCGTGCAGGCGCTGGTCAGCGCGCACGGCGGGACGGTCACGGTCGACAGCGTGGTGGGCGAGGGCACGACCTTCACCGTCACCCTGCCGCGCTGAGGACCGATCAACGCGGGCCCTTCGAGCCCCCAGCGTCCGACACCCACCTACCCGCCACGAGTCCTACCAGCAGCCTTGTCCACCACCGAGCGATCGACACCCACCCCGCCCGGCGCGAGCCCTACGAGCACCCCGGTCACAGCCCCGTCCCGCGTTCGAACGCAATCGGTCATCGACCGGTGTGGCGCCGTGATCAACAAAGCCACCACAGGCGCGAGCCTTACGAGCGCCCTGTTCGCGGCCCGTCTCGCGTTCGAGCGGTCGAAGCGCACGCGACGAAGTCGCGAGTCTCGACCGCTCGAACGCGAGACATCAAGGGGCCGCGAACCCGCGGCCCCCGGGCCGCCGATTACACAGGGTTCACCGAGTCGACCAGCCAGCGGTTGTCCGTCTTGTCCAGCGTGACGCGCACCCGGCTGCCCGTGGTCGTGCCCTGCGGGGTGTCCTTGCTCGTGGTCACCTGGTTGAGGAAGAGCAGCACGACGACGTGGGACCGCTCGGCCTCGACGACGCCACCGGCCTGCGTGGTCGCGTTGACGGTGAGCTGCTTCTCCTTGGCGCCGGGCGCGATGGCCTGGGTGATCAGCTTCAGGTAGTCCTCGCGGAAACTCGCCGACAGGTTGTCGGCGGCCTTCGGCAATTCGGTGTCGACGGTGCCGTAGTCGTAGGTGAACATGGCCGACACCGTGCGCTGCGCCGCGGTCACCGCCTCGTCGCGCGCGACCTCGGTCCGCTGATGGTCCCAGTATCGGAAACCGTTGATACCCATGATGATCACCGCGGCGGCGATCACCACGCCCGCGATACCCGCGCCGACCAGTCCCAGTTTTCCCGAGAGGATCCTCATGCCACGAACTCCACCTTCGACGCGGTCAGACCGGTATCGCCCCTGGACACGGTGACCCGGAATCGGTAGTACCGCGTCTGCGGCTCGGCCTGGCCCGCGTTGCTCAACGTCTGCTTCGCCGCGACGAGCACCTGTGCCGAATTCTCGTCGTCCTGCTGGATCGCGGCCTCGACGACCTCGCCGTTCGAGACGACCTTGGCCTGCTGCACGATGCTCATGAACGGATCGACACGCCCGTCGAATTCGGTTTTGAACTGCCCTGACGCCAGCGACAGGATCCGGTCGATATCGGCCTTGGCCGAATCCGCGCGGATCGTCGTCAGGTTCAGCACCGCCTGGCGCGCGGTCTGCACGTATTCCGCACGTCGCTCGTCGCGCACGTTCGTCGTGTGCACCAGGAAGATCGACGTGCCAGCGCCGACCACCGTCAGCAGTACCAGCACGGCGGCGGCGACCACGGTCACGACGCGTCCGACCCGGCGCTTCGGCTTCTCGACGGTGGCGTCGGCATCGGATTTCGTCAGGTCGACCGGGGTGTCGGTGTCGTCCGATTCGTCGGCTTCGCCTGCCTTCGACTCGGCGGTCGACGGTGGCTTCTTCGCTGTCACCACCGACTTCGCCGCGACGCCCCACGGCTTAGTCGTAGTGTCCGCCACGACGTCGCCGTAACCGCCGACGGACTTCGACGCCGCTTTCTCCCCGGCATCGCTTCCCGCCTTCTCGACGGCGTCGACACCGCCGGTCCGAGCCGCGGCGGTCACGCCCGCCGCGGCAGGTACCTTCTCGGCATTCACCGCGGTGACGCCGGACGGACCGTCGTCCTCCTCCACCGGAGGACCGACCGAACGGACCGCTCGCCTGCGCACGCGGTGGTTATCGCCGTTGATATCACTCATCGTTGCTGCTCCTCGAGCATCGCTTGCCAACTCGACGGTACCGTTCCCGAGCCGCCGGGGCCGACATCTCCCTGACGGTAGGTCCGGCCGTCAGGGCCGATGTACACACCGGTCGACGGGTCGTAGGATCTGGCCGCCGCCGGTGTGCGGTACGAGGCGGGCGCGGTCGGCGCCTCGTCGGGCGTCTCGGCGCTCGCGGGTGCGACCGGCTGCACGGGTCCGAACGGCGGGTTGTTGCCCTCGGGCACGAATCCGGTCCGGCACAGTTCCGGCGTAGGTGCGCGCACCCCCGGGAATTCCGCGCACGGGGTATTCCTGATGCCGCGCACCGCGATCGGCGAATCCTGCGGCACCTTGCAGTAGAGGCCGGGCGGGGTGTCGATGGAATCCAATTCGCTCGGCGAGCGGCGCTGGTCGGCGGGCAGGAATCCGGTCGTACAGGCGGGCGGATCGTTGACCACCGCCATGAAGTCGACCATCGCGCCGTATTTGGCGGGCCCGCGGATGATGGTGCGCAAGGCCGCGATCAGCGGCGGGAAGACGACGAGAAGTTGTTCGATACCCGCGTGATAGGTGACGGCGACCTGACCCAGGCTCACCAGATTGGTCAGCAGGATCGGCAGGGTCGGTTGCAGCGACTGGAACTGCTCGGTGACCCGCTGCATGGCCGAAGGGCCGTCCTGGAGCAGGCTGCGCAGCGACGGGTCGTGCGCGCGCAACGTGTTGGTGACCGTCGCCAGATCCGCGGTCCAGGAACGGATCGCGGCGTCGGATTCGATCTGGGTGTCCAGCAGCGGACCGAGTTGGTCGAGCAGCTCTTTCGTCGGCTCGGTGTTGTTCTGCGCTTCCTGCACCAGTAGCGACGCGGAATCGATGAAACGTTGCAGATCGGGACCCGCGCCGTTGAACGCGCGGAACGCCTCGTCGATCACCTGCCGCAGCCTGGTGTCGGCGACGCTGGACAGCAGCCGGTCGGTCTGGTCGAGCAGCGATCCGACATCCTGCGGCAATTTGGTGCGCTGCACCGGGATCACCGAGCCGTCGGAGAGGTTGCCGCCCCGAGGATTGTCGACCGGGACCAGGTCGACGTACTGTTCGCCGATCGCCGAGACGCTGCGCACCCAGGCGTCCACATCGGCGGGGATCTTGTAGTCGCTGTCGATGGACAGTTTCGCGTCGACGCCCTCGTCGGTGAGCACCACGTCCTTCACCACGCCGACGTTCGTGCCGCGATAGGCGACATTGGCCTGCTGGTACAGGCCACCGGTCGCGGCGAGTCGCACCGTGACGTCGTAGCGGCCGATGCCGAACATGGCGGGCAGTTTGACGTAGACCCCACCCATCACGACCAGGCCGATCACGGTCAGGATGGCGAAGATGGTCAGCTGACCGCGGACGAATTTGGTGAGCGTCATCGGCCCGTACCCCCCTGTGGCGCGGTATTTCCGGGCAGCGGAACCGTCAGGCCCGGAATGGCGGGCAGGCCGGGGATGGGCGGCAGGCCCGGCAGCGTCGGCGTGGGCGAGGCGCCCGCGTCGGGCGTCGGCAGCAATGGCCCGGTCGCGGGATTACCGCCCTGCGCGGCGGAATCGGGGGCGAAACTGCCGATCACGCCTTCGACGCCGCCGAAACGCCCGCCGAGCGGGGTTCCGGTCAGCCAGTTGGAATCGAGCCTGCGCCCGGTCATGTCGACGGTGATGAACAGGTTCATGTAGTCGCCCTTGATCGCGTTGCCGATGTTCTTGATCGGGAACGGGAAGGTGGGCAGGATCTTCAGCGATTCGATGAGGTTGACGCCGGTATCGGCCAGGGTCTGGAGCACCGGGCCGAGGCTGCGCAGATTCGCCTTCAGATCCTCACCGCTCTCGTTGACGATGCGGTCGGCCACATCGCTGAGTTCACCGAGGGAGGTCACCGCGGCGGTGATGTTCGCGGTGCGGTCGGCCAGGATCGTCAGCGCGGGGTGGATCTGGTCGATGGCCCGTGCCACCACGTCACGCTGATCGGCGAATTGCCCGGCGAGGCGGTCGAGTCCGCTCATGGCCGAGATGATGTCCTCGCGCTGTTTGTCCAGGCCGGTCGCCAGCGTCGCCAGTTGCGGCAGCAGGTCGCGGATATCGTCCTCGCGCCCGGTCAGAGCGGAATTCAGTTCGCGGGTAATGGTTTCCAGCTGTGAGATGCCGCCGCCGTTGAGGACGACCGACAGCGAGGAGAGCACCTGTTCGGTGGTCGGGTAGGCCCCGGCCCGCGACAGCGGGATGACGTCGCCGCCGCGCAACTCGCCCACCGGGGCCGCGTCCTCGGGCGGTCCGAGTTCGACGTGATTGCTGCCGAGCAGACTGGTCTGGCCGATCTTCGCCACCGCGTTCGCGGGCAGCCGGACGTCACGGTCGAGTGCGACGGTGACGAGCGCGTGCCAGTCCTGCACCTCGATGCCGGTGACGGTGCCGACGGTGACATCGTCGACCCGGACCGGCGAATTCTTGGTCAGGGTGGTCACATTCGGCATCTGGATCTGGATCCGATAGCCGTCGGTGCCCTCGGTGCCCGGCAGGGGAAGCGAGTTCAACCCGTCCCATTCGCATCCGGAGACGCCGAGCGTCACCGCAAGACCTACGGCGAGTGCGGCGACCCGCCGCATCGAACGCGGGCGCGTCATCGGTTTCCTCCCGGAATGGCGAGTCCGGCAACACCGTCGGGCACGGTCACCTGCGGTGAGGTCTGACCCTCCAGGCTCGGATCGCTGTAGACGATCTGGTCGGGGAACGCGTGCACGCCGGTGGCCGGATTCAGCAGGATGGGCGCGTAGTTCATGGCGACCGAGCTGATCACCGGCGCCAGGTACTGCGCGCACAGGTCGGCGCTGCGATCGGACTGGTCGTATTCGAGCGCGCGGATGGAACCGCACAGGAAGCTGAGCGGGTCGGCCGTGTTGTTCAGCGCGATCGCACCGGTCAGCGTGCCCTGCGCGGGTTTGTAGATCTGGTAGAAGTTCACCAGCGCGGTCGGCCCGGAATGCAGCACCCGCTCGAGTTCCGGACGCTTGTCGACCAGCAATTGGGTCACGTCGCTCAACCGCGTGACGCCTTCGGTGAGTTCGGCTCCGCTGCCGTCGAGGAACCGTTTCACATCGGCCAGCGCGATATCGAGATTGTCCAGTCCCGCGCCGAGATCGGCCGAGGTGTCGCCGAGTACTTCCGACACCGAGGCCAGCCTGCTGCCGAATTGCACGATCTGCTCGTTGCTGCCGGACAGCACCTCGACGAATTTCTGCAAATTGCGGATGGTGCCGAACAGATCGGTCCGACCGTCGGACAGGGTGTTCAGCGTCGCCGACAATTCATGCAGGGTGTCGCGCAGTCTTTGGCCGTTGCCGTCCAGATTGTCGGCGGCGGTGTTCACGAATCGTCCGAACGAGCCCTGTTCGTCGTCGCCGACCGGCCCGAGGGCGGTGGCGAGTTTGGACAGTTCGGCCTTGATGTCGTCCCATTCGACCGGGATCGCGGTGTGCTCGATCGGAATCGTCGCGTCGTCGGCCATTTTCGGGCCGCCGGTGTAGGCGGGGGCCAATTGGATGAACCGGGCCGAGACCAGCGAGGGCGAGATGATCACCGCGCGCGCGTCGGCCGGAATGTCGACACCCCGGTCGATCGTCACTGTGACGCGCACCTGCTCGCGGCCCGGCTCGATCTTGTCGATGGTGCCGACCTTGACGCCGAGCACGCGCACATCGTCACCCTCGTACAGCGCGCTCGTCGACGGGAAGTAGGCGGTGATCGTGGTCTTGCCGATCCTGGTGACACCGGTGTAGACAGCGAACGCGACGAGCGCGGCTACCAGCACTCCCGCCGTGATCAACGCCCAGCGCGGCAGTGTCCGTACTCCGTTCAACTTGCTCATCGCGGTGGATCCTCTTCCGCAGGCCCGATCGACGGCGGCGCCGGGTGGGTGAAAATATTGCGCAGATCGTTGGGCAGCTGTTCCGGCCAGACCAGTGCGTCGACCAATGGCCGCAACTCGGTACTCGTCGCGTTGACCACGTAGGCGTTGAACCACGGGCCGTTGCCGACCTGTTCGCCGAGCGCCGCCGCGTACGGGCCGACGCTGTCGAGCGCGTCGCTGAGGTTCTGCTTATTGCGCTGGAGCAGGTTCAACACCGAATTCAGGCGGTCCAGCGCCGATTTCAGCAGCGGCTCGTTATCGGAGACCAGACCGGACAGCTGGAGCGATACCTGATTCACGTACACGATGAGCTGGCCGATCGCGCCGCGTCGACGTTCGAGTTCGCCGAGCAGGTTGTTGCCGTCGAGCAGCAGCGCGTTGATCTGGTCGCTGCGGTCGGCGAGGATCTTGGTGACGCTCTGCGCCCTGGTCAGCAGATCCGACAGCGCCTGGTCGCGGGCGTTGATACTGCGCGACAGCGCCGTGACCCCGTCCAGCGCGGACCGCAACGGCGCGGGGGTGTCGGCGAAGGTCTCCGACAGCGCGTCC
Organism: Nocardia noduli; assembly: GCF_019038455.1. Classification (NCBI taxonomy): domain Bacteria; kingdom Bacillati; phylum Actinomycetota; class Actinomycetes; order Mycobacteriales; family Nocardiaceae; genus Nocardia; species Nocardia noduli. The sequence continues at coordinate 9,325 of NZ_JAFMPL010000087.1, read as the reverse complement.
AGGGTTTGGTCGACCTTGTCCATATCGAGTTCGCCGATGGTGCTGCCGAGATCGCCCAGCGCTTCGTTGAGCGAATACGGGGAGGTGGTGCGTTCCAGCGGGATCGTGTCGTCCACCCGCAGCGCGCCCGAACCCTGCGGCGTCACCTCGAGCGATTTGCGACCGAGCACCGTATTGGTCTTGATCGCCGCGGAAGTCTTCTGTCCCAACACGATCGACTCGTCGAGGCTGAATCGCACGAGCACCTTGTCGCCGTCGAGTTCGACCTTCTCGACCCGACCGCTGCGCACCCCCGCGACCTGGACCGCGTCACCGGGCAGCAGGCCGCCCGCGTCGGTGAAATTCGCGGTGAAGGTGGCGCCGCCGCGGATGAAGGGCAGCCGATCGAATTGCAGGGCGGACAGGGCGATCGCGAGGCCGACGACGATGCCGACGATACCGATGGTGATCGCGGGCGAACGCTTCTCACTCATTGGGCGTACACCTTCCTGTCGCCTGCAAACCCGGCATCTTGACCTCCAGGGTTTGCCCGTTCGGGCCGTCGACCAGGAAATTCGTGCCGCAGACGTAGAGCTGTAGGAAGGAGCCGTAAGCGCCGATGCGGATGAGCTTCTTATAGGTTTCGGGCAGCCGCTCGATCACCCATTGCACGGTGTCCGAGCCTTCGTCGAGGTTGGTGGCGAGTCGGCCGGTCTGCTCGATGGTGTTGCGCAGATCCGGACGCGCCGTCGCCAGCAGATCGGTGAGATCCCTTGTGGCCCCGGCGATTCTGGGCAGCGCGTCGCCGATCGGATCGCGATTCGCGGACAGTCCGCTCACCAGTCGCTGCAATTCGTCGAGAGTCGTGCCGAATTGGTCGCCGCGCTCGTCGATGGTCCGCAGGACGGTGTTCAGATTGTCGATCACGCTGCCGATCAGTTCGTCGCGTTCGGACAGCGTCTTGGTGAACGAGCCGCCGCTGTTGAGCAATTGGACCAGCGTGCCGCCCTGGCCCTGGAAGATCTGCAACAGCGCGCCGGTCAGATCGTTGACCTGGGTCGGATCGAGTCCGCGCAGCAGCGGTTTGAAACCGCCGAGCAGCAGATCCAGATCGAGCGCGGGTGAGGTCCGATCCGTCCCCATGGTCGCGCCCGAGCGCATGACCTCGGCCGAACCCGGTCCCTCCATGAGTTCCAGATATCTGTCGCCGACCAGATTCTCGTATTTGATGGTCGCCCGAGTGCTGGTGAGCAGGGTGTATTTCCGGTCGACGTCGAATTCGAGGTGCGCCTGGTGGTCCTTGCCCACCTTCACCGAACTCACCGAACCGACCGGCACACCGGCGATACGCACCTTCGCACCCGGCAGAATTCCCGAGGAACTGGTGAACACCGCGTTGTAACCGTGTTCACGCGAGAAACGCATCTGGCTGAAGACGATGGCCAGGCCCGCGAAGACCAGGGCCATGACCAGGGTGAAAATAGTCAGTTTGACCGTTGTCGCGGTGTTCTTCACAGCTTGTCCACCCCTGGCAGCCCGGCGAACAACAACTGGAACACCTTGGGACCCTCGTTGATTGTGATCGGACCGGTATTCGGCACATACGGCGCGCCCTGGTTGGTATCGGTGACCAGGTAATCGGAATGGCTTTCCGGCGCCCGGTCGACGACACCCTCGCAATGCGGGCCGCCGGTGGCGTTCACCTTCGGCAGGTCGTTCGGATAGGTGTAGGGCTTCGAGCCGAACATGAAGTTGGTATTCATGCCGACGCCGGGCAGCACGCCACCGAAGACTTCCTCGGCCAACGGCATCAATCCGCCGACCCCGGTGATCACACAGTTCAACGCCGGTGCGTACTCGTTCAGCAGCGCGGATGTCGGCCGGAGCAGATCCAGCGCGGTGACCAGATTGTTCTCGTTCTGGCGCAGGACCGCGCCCGTGGTGTCGGCCAGCCCGATCACATTCGTCAGCACCGCGTCCAGGTTGTCCTGTTCGTCGATGAAGGTACGGCTGGTGAGCGTCGCGTTGTCGACCGTGCGCAGCAGGTCGCCGACGGTGTCGGAATAGATTCCCGTCACCTCGGTCGTCTTGTTCAGATCCTGTTGCAGGGTCGGCAGATAGGGGTTGATCTCGCGCAGGTAGGCGTCACTGCGGGAGAGCAGATCGCCGAGTTTCGCCCCGCGGCCCTCCAGCGCCGTGCCGAGCGCGGTCAGGGTGGCGTTGAGTTTCTCCGGGTCCAACTGGGCCAGCACATCGGACAGATGCTGGAACAGGGTGTTGAATTCGACGGTCACCCGCGAGGCGGACACCGTGGAGCCCGGTTTCAGCGAGGTCGACGCGGGCTCGTCGGGAATGATGAAATTGACGTACTTCGCGCCGAACACCGTGGTCGACCTGATATCGACGCCCGCGTTGGACGGCACCATCTTCAATTTGTCCGGCGATACCTCGAGGCGCAGCCGCGCGCCGTCCTCGGCGTATTCGACCGATGCCACCCGGCCTATCTCGACCCCGCGCACCTTTACTTTCGCGTCGGTGTCGAGGACGAGACCGCTGCGCGGCGCCTCGACCAGGATTTTCGAGGTCGGGGTGAAACCACCGACGAACATGACCATCGCGACGGCAACCACCGCGACCAGTGCGAGCACCATCGCCAGACCGGCCAATTTCAGGCCGAGCCCGCCGCTCAGCGCGCGCTTCAGACCATTTTCTGAATGCTTCGAATCCGCCATTTGTCGCTTTACCCGGAGAGATGGAAGTTGCCGGAGGTGCCGTAGATGGCCAGGGAGATCAGCAGGGTCACCGTGACCACCGCGACCAGCGAGGACCGCACCGCGTTACCGACCGCGATACCGACGCCGACGGGGCCGCCCGCCGCGTTGTAGCCGTAGTAGGTGTGGATCATCATGACCGCGAGTGCCATGAAGATCGCCTGAGCGAATGACCAGAGAATATCGCTCGGGATGAGGAACGTAGAGAAATAGTGGTCGTACACGCCCGCCGACTGTCCGTAGATGACGACGGTGGCGAATCGGGCCGCGAGGAACGAGGCGATCACCGCCAGCGCGTACAGCGGGATGATCGCGATCATCCCCGCCAGCACCCTGGTGCCGACCAGGTACGGGATGGGCCGGATGGCCATCGATTCGAGTGCGTCGATCTCCTCGGCCACCCGCATCGCACCGAGTTGGGCGGTGGAACCGGCGCCGATCGTCGCCGCCAGCCCGATCCCCGAGATCACCGGCGCCGCGATGCGGACGTTGATGAAGGCGGAGAAGAAGCCGGTGAGCGCCTCGACGCCGATATTGCCGAGTGAGCTGTACCCCTGGACGGCGATCGTGCCGCCCGCGAACAGCGTGAGGAAGCCGACGATCACGACGGTGCCGCCGATGACGGCCAGCGCGCCGGAACCCATGCTGATCTCGGCGATGAGCCGGATGGTCTCGGTGCGGTAGTTCCGCAGTGCCCGTGGGATGGACGCCAGCGTCTGCCCGTAGAACACGGCCTGTTTGCCGACCGAGTCCAACGAGTCGGAGAACCGGCGCACCCGCCGGACCGTCCGGGGGAAACGGGATTGGATCACCAGTGCCATCGGGTCACCGCACCGTGAATTTGATGCCGACGGCGGTGACGACGACGTTCACCACGAACAACGCCATGAACGCGAACACCACGGTCTGGTTGACCGCGTCACCGACACTCTTGGGACCACCCTTGACGTTCAGGCCCAGATAACAGGCGACCAGACCGGCGATCAGCCCGAACAGACCGGCTTTGACCTCGGAGATGATCAGTTCCGGCAGGTGGGTCAGCAGCGTGATGCCGTTGACGAACGCGCCCGGGTTCACATCCTGGAGCAGTACCGAGAACAGGAAGCCGCCGACGATGCCGATGGTGCAGACCAGGCTGTTCAGCATCAGCGCGACGAACATGGAGGCCAGCACCCTGGGCACCACGAGTCGTTGTACCGGATCGATGCCGAGGACCCGCATGGCGTCGATCTCTTCGCGGATCGTCCTGGCCCCGAGGTCTGCGCAGATCGCGGTGGCGCCCGCACCCGCCACGATCAGCACCGTGACGATCGGACCGACCTGGGTGACGGCGCCGAAGGCCGCCCCCGCGCCGCTGAGGTCGGCGGCGCCGATCTCGCGAAGCAGGATATTCAGCGTGAAGCTCACCAGCACGGTGAACGGGATCGCGACCAGCAGGGTCGGCACGAGGGACACCCGTGCGATGAACCAGGACTGATCGATGAACTCACGCGCTTGGAAGGGCCTGCGGATGCTCGCGCGGGCGACGTCGGCGCTGAGTTCGAAGAACCCTCCGACTGCCCGCAGCGGCACGGCAAGGACCTCGTTCATCCGCGATCCTCCTTGCTCAACGTGCTCGTGTTACGTGCGACACGGCCCACCGAAGGGCCGCGTCGCCGGAATGATTAGAACATGTTCATTTTTGAGATGCGAGCTTTTCATGGTTTTGAACTGCTATTTTCCTCTAAAAGAGGGTCTGAAGTTGTAACACGTATCAGAAATGACCTGCGCCCCGGCTGTGAGCCGTCACACACATCACTAGACTCCCATGTGTACCAAGTGTCTGGGTCGGGATCAAGAATTGGACAACCGATCAGTACGAACCGAAGGCAGCTGCCATCGGTCCGGCGTCAGCCGAGATCGTAGAGCGCGGACGCGGAGAAGGTCTGGTTCACCGGACGATCGGCGAAATAGCCCCCGAGCGTGTCGGCGAGAGCTTCGGGATTCCACTCTTCACCCTCGGCGTCGAAACGCCGCTCGACCACGGGCGCGGCCATCAACGCGACCATCGGCCCGTAGACGACGAACAGCTGCCCGCTGATCGCGTCGGCGGCCGGTGAGGCCAGATAGGCCACCAAACGGGCCACGTGGTCGGGAGAGAGCGGATCGACGCCCGCGTCCGGCGCGGCACTGAAAGAGGCCTCGGTCATCGCCGTACGCGCTCGCGGCGCGATGGCGTTGGCACGTACCCCCACTTTCGCCAGCGCGCGCGCCGCGGTGAGCGTCAGCGCGGTGATACCCGCCTTGGCCGCGCCGTAGTTCCCCTGCCCCGGCGGGCCGAGTAGACCGGCTTCGGAGGAGGTGTTGATCAGACGTCCGTATACCGGAGCGCCCGACTCCTTGAACTTCGCGCGCCAATAGGCGGCGGCATTTCGGGTGAGCAGGAAATGTCCGCGCAGGTGCACGGCGACGACCGCGTCGAAATCCTCGTCGGACATGTTGAACAGCATCCGGTCGCGGGTGATGCCCGCGTTGTTGACCACGATGTCCACGCCGCCGAACGCCTCGTTCGCCACCCGGATCAGCGCGTCGGCGGTTGACCGTTCCGCGATACTGCCCGCGACGAATTCGGCCTTGGCGCCCAGCGCCCTGATCTCGGCGAGGGTCGCCGCCACCACATCGCTGTCGGCCAGATCGTTGACCACCACCGAGGCGCCCGCGGCGGCCAAGGCGAGCGCCTCGGCCTTACCGAGTCCGGCCCCCGCGCCGGTGACGATCGCTACCTTGCCCGCCAGATCGACCGCGGATTCGCTCACACCGTCGGTCATGACACCGCCCCGTTCCGCTCGACGATGTCGCGCGCACCGCGCGATGGGTTTCCGGTTCGCACGCTTCGCTCACTCACCGGGCCGACTTTAGAACGTGTTCCTACCGATGGGCAAGCAGTATTCATTCCAGCTTCAGCGCGGCCTTCGGACACTGGGCCACCGCGTCCCGCACATCGGCGAGCAGGTTCTCCGGTACCTCGCCTCCATGCACGTGCAACTGGTCGTCGTCATCGAGTTCGAACACGTCGGGGGCGAATCCGACGCATATTCCGTTGGCCTCGCACTGGTCGAAATCGACGGTCACCTTCATGAAAAACTCCTCGCCGAGCACTCAACTGCCTACTGTTCGAAGCCTACAAGCCGGGGGCGGCGCGTGCGCGGCCAATGACCGGGTTCGCGGTCAATACTGGAACATGTTTCAGTCGATATGCAATCATCGGATCAACCGAATCCAACGAAGGCTCGAGGTTTTGCCATGCGCATTGCGTATACGCCGCAGCAGGAGCAGCTCCGCGCGGAGCTGCGCGACTACTTCGCGCGGCTCATGACACCCGAGCGCCGGGAAGCGCTGAGCGCGACGACCGGCGAATACGGGCACGGCAACGTCTACCGTGAGGTCGTACAGGACATGGGCCGCGACGGCTGGCTCACCCTCGCCTGGCCCGAAGAATACGGCGGTCAGGACCGCCCCGTCATGGATCAGCTGATCTTCACCGACGAAGCGGCCATCGCCGGCGCACCGGTGCCGTTCCTGACCATCAACTCCGTCGCGCCGACGATCATGCACTACGGCAGCGAGGAGCAGAAGAAGTTCTTCCTGCCCAAGATCGCCGCGGGTGAACTGCATTTCGCGATCGGCTACTCCGAGCCCGGCGCGGGCACCGACCTGGCGAGCCTGCGCACCAGCGCGGTACGCGACGGCGACGACTACGTGATCAACGGCCAGAAGATGTGGACCAGCCTGATCGCCTACGCCGACTACATCTGGCTGGCCGTTCGCACCGACACCGGCGCGAAGAAGCACAAGGGCATCAGCATGCTCATCGTGCCGACCAGCGCCGAGGGTTTCTCCTGGACGCCGGTGCACACCATGGCGGGCCCCGACACCAGCGCCACCTACTACCAGGACGTCCGGGTTCCGGTGAGTTCGCTGGTCGGGCAGGAACACGGCGGCTGGTCGCTGATCACCAACCAGCTCAACCACGAGCGGGTCGCGCTCACCTCGGCGGGACCGCTCGGCGTCGCGTTGAACCAGACCATCGAATGGGCGCGCGCCACCAAGGCGGGCGACGGTTCGCGCGTCATCGACCGGGAATGGGTGCAACTCAACCTCGCGAAGGTCTACGCGAAACTCGAATACCTGAAGTTGCTCAACTGGGAGATCGCCAGCCGCGCCGACGCGGGCGGTGACGCGGCCCCGCGGCCGTGGGACGCCTCGACCTGCAAGGTGTACGGCACCGAACTGGCCACCGAGGCCTACCGGCTGCTGATGGAGGTGCTCGGCCCCCAGGCCTACCTGCGCCAGGACTCCCCCGGCGCGCAGCTGCGCGGACGGCTCGAACGCTTCCATCGCGCCGCGCTGATCCTCACCTTCGGTGGCGGCACCAACGAGGTCCAGCGCGACATCATCGCCATGACCGCGCTGCGCCAGCCCGCCTCGGCCCGCTGACAGACTTCGGAAAGCAGGGAAGACCCATGGATTTCACCCAGACCGAGGCCCAGGGCGATCTCGCCCGCCTCACCGCCGAGGTGACCGGCAAACTCGTGACCGCCGACCGACTGCGCGAACTCGACAGCGCCGGACGTTTCGACGACGCGCTGTGGCAGGCGCTCGCCGAAACCGGCGTACTCGCGGCGGCGCTGCCCGAGAGTGCGGGCGGCGGCGATTTCGGCGTGCTCGAACAGAGCGCCGTACTGCGCGAGCTCGGCAAATCGGTGGCCGCGGTGCCGTACCTGTGGTCGATCGTCGTCGCCGCGAACGCGCTGGCGGCATTCGGTGACGACACCCAGCGCGAGCTGGCTCGGCGGGCGGGCGCGGGCGAGATCGTGCTGACCGCCGCGCTGGCCGAGGAATACAACTGGGAGCCGACCCGACCGGTGACCGTCGCCAGGCAGGACGCGGGCGGCTGGCTGGTCACCGGATCCAAGATCACCGTGCCGCACGCCGACCGCGCCGCCCGAATCCTGGTTCCCGCGAACGTCTCCGGCGTTCCCGCGATCTTCCTCGTCGATCCCGCCCACACCACCGTGCACTCGACCTTGCAGCAGGTGGTCGACTGGAGCGCCGAATACTCCGTCGAATTGACCGACACCCCCGCCGAATTGGTCGCGACGGTCGAATCCGGCGCGCAGATCCTGGACTGGCTCCTCGGCCGCGCGTGGCTCGGACTGGCCGCCCAGCAACTCGGCACCCTGGAGAAGGCCCTCGACCTGGTCGCCGAATACGCCCGCGAGCGTGAACAATTCGGCAAACCGATCGGCTCCTTCCAGGCCGTCGCCCAGCGCCTCGCCGACGCCTACATCGACGTACAGGGCCTGCGCCTGGCCGTCACCCAGGCGGCCTGGCGACTGTCGGAGAACCTGCCCGCGGGCGAAGCCGTGCACACCGCCAAGTTCTGGGCCGCCGACGCGGGCCACCGGGTCGCCCACACCCTCGTGCACGTGCACGGCGGCGTCGGCATCGACCGCGACCACATCGTGCACAACTACTTCACCGCCGCCAAACACAACGAATTCGCCCTCGGCCCCGCCACCGACCACCTCCGCGGCCTCGGCGCCCTCCTGGCCGACCCCGCCTGACCCCTCGTCCAAGCCGGACCCACCGCACCTGCGGTGGGTCTGGCGATCGACGGCTACCGACGCCGATCGGTCTGCCGTGGATGCCCGGTACCGGCCAGCGTGAGGTACAGCGTTCGACTCTCGTCATCGATCGCATACCAGATGCGACCGCCACCGGTGATCTCGTACTGCCACTGCTCCAGTTCGACACCACCCAATTTGATCGACTTCACGTTGAACTTCAGCCGATGCTGCCTCGACGGATCGGCGACACTGCGTGGATCAGCGGTGATGTCGACCCACGCCCGGTCGAGATTGCCGGGTGCCTGAGCAAGCAGGTCGGCCCAACCGCGTGCGGCATCCAGGTTGTGTACCAGCACTCGCCACGGCCGCGGTCGCGGAACCTCGTCTCCCCTGCGCAACTTCATCGGCCGCGCCCCGGGCGGTCCACCTCGACGAAATCGGCCGTATCGAACGGACCGGCAAGGCGATGCGCCAGCTCGGGTTGGGCGTAGATCTCGGCGGTGTGCTGCCACGCGATCAGATCGCGGGCGAACGGTGTGAAGAGCCCGGTGGCCGCACCGGCGATCAGATGATCGAGCAGTTCGGAGATCGCCTCGCCGCGTCCTTCCTCCGGTAGCCATTTCAGCCACGGGAGTTCCTCGGAGAAGACCTCTTCGGCCAGGCTCCGATTGGACCTGGCGATGATCGCGACAGTTCTCGCCAGCAGGCCGATCGCGGCTTCCTTGGCCTCGAACCGCTCGGACCTCGACAGCACCAGATTCTCGGCATCGCGCCGCTCCAGAACGACGTCGGCATCGTCCAAGGCCGGAAATACCGACGTCTGCTTGCGGATGAGGTCACTGAACGGGAAAACGCGAGCGGTCATACACCCAAGGGTACACAGAATGCTGAAGTAGTTCAGTTAACGCGAATCGGGGGTGTGAGTGCCGGTCAGGTAGCGCTGGAGGGTGGGGGCCAGGTCGGTGA